>JANWKA010000110.1 GCA_025451655.1 Chitinophagaceae bacterium
TACCCCCTGTTAAAGGAGGACACCTGTTGCCGGTTGCTGACCTGAAAAAACAGGAGGCTGAAAAATTCCGCAGCAAGCGGGACCCTGGGGATTTCCTCGTTTGCCTGGACGAAAACGGGATCCAGATGGACAGTCTGGGATTTTCGGCATTCCTGGAGAAGAAAACCCATGCCGGTCAAAAATCCATCGTTTTCATTGTTGGCGGAGCATATGGCCTGGATGAATCCCTGCTTCGGGAATCCGGCCTGGTGCTCTCCCTTTCCCGATTCACCTTCCCTCATCAAATGGCCCGCCTGATCCTCGCCGAGCAGCTTTACAGGGCATTTACCCTGATGAGGAACGAGAAATATCACCATCAATAGGTACATTTAATCCCAAACTTCAGCATGGAGATCACCACGATTACAATCATCATTCTTACCTGTATCATTTCCTTCGCCGGATTCAGCAATCCCGGCCTGATCAATAAGCTGATCCTCTGGCCAGCCCTGATGAAGGATAAATCCCAGTACTACCGGATGGTCACCTCCGGTCTGATCCATGCCAACTGGGCTCACCTGATTTTCAACATGCTGACCCTTTATTTCTTCGGCCCCGTGGTGGAAGAGATCTTTGGCACTGATTTCGGGCCGGGGGTATACCCTTTGTTTTATGTTCTGGCCCTGGTCATTTCAGATATACCCACCTGCCTGAAATACCGCAATTTCCCCGGCTACAGGTCCCTTGGGGCTTCAGGAGCGATTTCTTCGGTTCTTTTTGCCAGCATCATTTTCGATCCCTGGAATAAGATCTACATCTTTTTCCTCCCCATCGGGATCCCTGCATTCATTTTCGGCCTGGTTTATCTTGGATATTGCATGTATATGTCCAGGCAGCAGGTAGATGGTATCAACCACAGCGCCCATTTCTGGGGCGCTTTGTTCGGAATCCTTTTTCCCATCCTGCTGAAGCCGCAACTGGTCAGTCTTTTTATCCGGCAGCTCACCAGCGGAGCCGGGGGTTGATTCAACCCATCCGGATCCGGAGGATATTCCGGGTCGAGGGAGTCACCTTGAAGCGGTCATCGATCCGGATTCCGGCAACCCAGACGATCCGCTGGCCACAAACCACCACCCAGATCCTTTCTTTTTCCGTTCTCGGAATTTTCCGGTCAATGAACAGCCGGCTCAGTTTCTTTTTTTTCCTTTTCATGCCCAAGGGGTAGAAATAATCCCCGGTCTGCCACCTTCGGATCATCAGGGGAAATCCGGACTGGTCCAGGTCCAGAAAGGCCAATCCGGGGTCTTTGCGGATCAGGGCCAGGGGATCCCGCTCCCCCACCTCGATTTTACTGAATCTGAATTGCTGGTCTCCCGTTTCGATCCCCGGATCCCCTTCCTGTACCAGGAAATGGTCCTGACCCGGCTGACCCAGGGCCGAAATGATCAGCCATCGCCGGTCCCTGAGAACCCGGTGGGTTGCGGAAAGGACCATCCTGCCCGGGTCACCCTTCAGGAGGTCGAGGAGAGATCGTACCTGGCCCGGGACAAATCCGAACTCCCGGAACAATTCATAGGTAATGGTTGCCAGAGGCCGACACCCAGATAAGGCCAAAACCCCGACTTTCCATTCCGCCCCGGACTTCAGGACCAGTTTTTTGCGCAGGGCCATGATCATCTGGCCATAAATTTCCCCCGCATCGGTGAACCTGGGGATATTGGAAAGAAGGGACTGCCTCATTTCCGGGAAAATCGCGTAAATCGCAGGAATGAGCTTCAGCCGCACCTGGTTGCGGGTGTATTTCAGGGAAAAGTTGGAACTGTCCACCCGGAAGGCAATTTGCTCCTGCTCCGCAAAGCTTTGGATCTCCCTTCTGCCGGTGAACAACAGGGGCCTCAGCAGGCTGCCCTGAACGGGCAAAATCCCATGCAGGCCGGTGATTCCCGTTCCCCGGAAAAAATTGATCAGGAGCGTTTCCAGGCTGTCATCCTGGTGATGGGCGGTGGCAATCCACCGAAAGCCCTGGTCCAGCCGGAGGGTCTCAAACCATTCATACCGGAGTTTGCGGGCGGCTTCCTGAATCGAAAGGCCGTTGGAACTGGCATAGTTTTCCGTTTCGAACCGGTGGGTGAAAACCTCCTTCGAATGATCACGGGCCATCTGCAGGACGAAGGATTCGTCTGCGTCGGATTCCGCTCCCCTCAGGCCGAAATTGCAATGGGCGATGGAAAAAGGGTACCCGGACCTTAGAAACAGCAGAGCCAGGACCATCGAATCCATTCCGCCGCTCACGGCCACCAGGGTCTTTTCGGAAGGCCGGAGACCGCAAACCGAGGAAATGTAGCCTTTGAAGTCAGCAACCAGGTCCATAAGAATTCATCCTTTGAAACAACCGGGGTATTTCCACCTAGGTTTCTTTCAGGGCCTCCCAGGCGGATTTCAGTTCATCCCGGTCATGGAGGTCTCCGGAAGCTTCGGTAACCTGCATCCCCCGGAGGTAGGTTTCCAGGGCCTGCCGGGTTTCCCCGGATCTTTCCAAAAGTTTACCGAGGTGAAAAAAGGAGCCCGGATAGGGCGGCTCCATGCGGATATTAGCCTCCAGAAGGGGCCTCGCCTCCCGGTCCCGGTTGGTCTGGATATATTCCATGGCCATCGCATGCCTTAAAAAGGGATCTTCCGGGTGTTCCAGGAGAAGGGAACGGAGTTGACTGATGCGATCCATATCTTTTAAAATTCAGACAATTCAAAATTTCACTGAACCAAAATTCAGGTCAAATGCCCTTTTAAGAATATATTTGCGAGGTTCATTTCAGGCACCTGAAATCCGCTCACCATGAAGATCCTGGTCTGCATCAGCAGGACAGCTGATACCACTGCAAAAATAGCTTTCACCTCCAACAATACGAAATTCGACGAGGCTGATGTCCAGTTCATCATCAATCCTTACGATGAATGGTATGCGCTGGTAAGAGCCCTCGAGATGAAGGAAAAGGATGGAGCAACGGTCCAGCTGATTTCCGTGGGAGGACCGGAAACAGATCCCCTGTTACGCAGGGGTCTTTCCTACGGACTGGATTCCGCGGTCCGGGTCAATTATTCCGGATCCGATCCCTTCCGGATCGCCTCCGAAATCGCCGCATGGGTCCGCGGGGAAGGATTTGACCTGATTCTTACCGGGAAGGAGACCATCGATTATAACGGCTCCTCGGTGGGCGGTATGATTGCCGCCCTGCTGGGTGTACCCTTCATTTCCCTGGCCACCAAATTGGATCTGGCAGGATCCAGGGCCACCGTCCACCGGGAGATGGAAGGAGGGGAAGAAATCTGTGAAGCCGATCTCCCCCTGGTGGTTTCCTGCCAGAAAGGGGTCGCCGAAATGCGGATGCCCAATATCCGGGGCATCCAGACCGCCCGGTCCAAGCCCTTCCAGGTCCGGGAGCCTGAATCCGGGGAGGAACTCATCCAATCCCTGGATTTCGAGCTGCCCCCCGCCAAGGCCGGGGTCAAACTGGTGCCTGCCGACCAGCCGGAAGAACTCGTCCGGCTGCTCCATGAGGAAGCCCGCGTCATCTGATTGGACCGGGATCCAATCTCTTAAAAGCCCAGTTCTTATGAGTGTCCTGGTTTACGTCGACCAACAGGATGGAAAGATTAAAAAAGCTGCCCTGGAAGCACTCAGTTACGGGGCTGCGATTGGTAGTCAGGCCAACCTGCCGGTTTCGGCCCTCGTGGCCGGCCAGGTTCCGAAGGAGGAACTGGACCGGCTGGGTTCTTTCGGAGCCGGCAAGGTCCTCCATGCTTCAAACGGGGAATTAAAGTCCTTCGACGGGGCCGTTCATGCTGCCCTGCTGAAAGCAGCGGCAGCGAAGGAAAATGCGACCGTGATCGTTTTATCCCACAATTTCCACGGGAAGGATATCGCCCCTCAATTATCCGTCCTGCTCCGGGCCGGACTGGTCACCGGAGTGATCTCCCTGCCGGATCTTTCCGCGGAATTCACGGTGAAGAAATCTGTTTTTTCAGGCAAAGCAGTAGCCCGGGTGAAAGTCATCTCCCCGGTGAAAATATTGACCCTGAGTCCCAATTCCTTTCCCCTTACCCCTTCCGGGAAATCCGCTCCGGTGGAAAAACTGGAAGTTGCCCTTCCTGCTTCCCGGGTCAAGGTTACTTCGGTCGAAAAAGAAAGCGGTGCCATCCCCCTTCCAGAAGCGGAAATCATCGTGTCGGGGGGACGGGGGATGAAGGGGCCCGAAAACTGGGGGATGCTTGAAGCCCTGGCCCAAGCCCTGGGCGCTGCGACTGCCTGTTCCAGACCGGTGGCGGATGCAGGCTGGAGGCCCCATCATGAACATGTGGGCCAGACCGGTCTGACCGTCCGGCCGAACCTCTATGTTGCCCTGGGAATTTCCGGTGCCATCCAGCACCTGGCAGGGGTGAATGGCAGCAAAGTGATTGTCGTCATCAACAAGGACCCGGAGGCTCCCTTCTTCAAGGCAGCTGATTACGGACTGGTTGGCGATATTTTCCAGATTGTACCGGCACTGACCCAGGCGGTTAAAAAGTTCAAAGGGGAATAAGGGACCAGTTTTTGAGGCTTTTTTTTTAATTTCATGGTTTGCAGCCATTGGCATAAAGGTTAGCCCTGATAATGAGAAAGATAGAACTGGAAATCGTCGCCTTGTCCCATAGCATCACCCAAACCCATTCCTATGCCATTGTCCTTGGAGAAGTGAACGGCCTGAGAAGGCTGCCGATCGTCATCGGAGGGTTTGAGGCCCAGGCTATCGCTGTGGCCCTGGAAAAAATGCAGCCCAGCAGGCCTCTGACCCATGATCTGATGAAGAATTTTCTGAATGCGTTCAACGTCGACCTCCAGGAGATCATCATCAGCAACCTCCAGGAGGGCATTTTTTATTCCAAGCTCATTTGTTCCAGCCAGGAAGACGTGGTGGAAATCGATTCCCGGACCTCGGACGCCCTGGCCCTCGCAGTCCGATTTGGTTGCCCCATTTTCACCTATGAGAATATCCTGGACAATGCCGGAATCCTTTTGGAGGATAGCGCTATGAAAAAAGAAAAAAAGCCCGTCTCAACCGAAAAATCGAACGAAAACCTCCAATCCCTGAGCCTTGAGGACCTCAACACCCTCCTGAAGGACGTGCTGGACCAGGAAGATTATATCCGGGCCATCTCCATCCGGGATGAAATCAACCAAAGGAAAAAAAAATCCTGACTCCCCCGATCTCCTGCCATGGTCCGATTTCCCTGCTGCAAAATCAACCTGGGACTCCATGTGCTTCAAAAAAGACCGGACGGGTTCCACGATATCGAAACGGTACTCTTTCCTGTTCCGCTTACGGACATCCTGGAACTGGTCCTTTCGGATCAGTTTTCATTTTCCCAGTCGGGGATCCCCCTGTCGGGAAGCCAGGAGGAAAATCTCTGCTGGAAGGCTTACCAGGCGATTACAGCATCCCTGGGATCACCGCCATCCCTGCGGATGCATCTCCATAAAGCCATCCCTGCTGGGGCAGGTCTTGGCGGCGGATCGAGTGACGCTGCCTGCTGCCTGACCATGCTGAATGAATTTCTGAACCTGGACCTGGGGCATGAGTTCCTGCTCCGGTGCGCCAACGCCCTGGGGAGCGATTGCGCTTTTTTCCTGCAGGACCGCCCCTGCAGCGCCACCGGCCGGGGCAATATCC
This sequence comes from Chitinophagaceae bacterium, assembly GCA_025451655.1. Lineage (GTDB taxonomy): Bacteria > Bacteroidota > Bacteroidia > Chitinophagales > Chitinophagaceae > JANWKA01. The sequence goes on from JANWKA010000110.1 coordinate 5,685, forward strand.
TGGAACCCCTGGATCTGGACCTGCGGGGATGGCAGATCCTGCTGGTTTGCCCGCCTTTCCCTGTATCCACCGCCTGGGCCTATTCCCGGATCCGGCCGCGCCATCATGCCGTTCCGGTAATATCCCTGGTCAAAAACCCGGTGGAGGAATGGAAAACTGTCCTGGTTAATGATTTTGAGGCCCCCATATTCCACGCTTTCCCGGAGCTGGAAGCCATCAGGAAAAAACTATATGGACAGGGAGCAGCCTATGCCAGCCTGAGCGGCAGCGGATCTGCGGTATTTGGAATGTTCAAGGGGAATCCGCCCCAAACCCGGTGGGAAAAAGGATACCAGGTGTATAGTCTGGAAGCCGGAAAGGATTAACGGACCGACTTGATCAGGTTGGTGAAAGTTTCCGGTTCGTTCATGGCCAGATCAGCCAGGACTTTCCGGTTCAGGCCGGCATCTTTCAGGGAAAGCTTGTGGATGAACTCGGAATAAGTCATGCCTTCAGCCCGGACTGCAGCATTGATCCTGGCGATCCAGAGCTGCCGGTAGCTCCTCTTCTTGAGTTTGCGGCCCACATAACTATAGGTGAGTCCTTTTTCCAGGACATTCTTGGCAACGGTATACACGTTTTTTCGCTTCCCGTAAAATCCTTTGGCCTGTTTCAGGATTTTTTTCCTTCTCGCCCTGGAGGCTACTGCTGGTACTGAACGTGGCATGTCAGATGAGTTGTTGGATCAAAAAGCCTTATCGGAGATTTAACAGCCGCTTCACCATATGGAGATTGGCGCTGCTCAGGGTCGCCCCGCCCCGCAAATGCCGCTTTCTCTTCTTGGTTTTCTTCGTGAGCAGGTGGCTTTTAAAAGCCTTGGCGAACCTGATTTTTCCGCTCCCGGTTACCTTGAAGGTTTTTTTCGCCCTGGAATGGGATTTCACTTTAGGCATCTGTGGAAAATTTGGCTCGCAAAGGTAGCATAATCCCTTCAAATAAAGGAGGATCGGGGTGGAAAGGAGGATTGCTGGAAAAAATATACAATAGTTGTCAAGTAAACTTTACTTTTTGTATAGTATGATGTACTTTTACAAAAAAACAGCCATGTTATCCAAATTGCTTCTTCCGCACCGGTTCAAAAAATGGGGATGGGTCATCTTATTGATTTTCATCCCATTGGGAGTCATTGTCGACTGCTCCAACCTCCAGTTCCCCTTGCTTAGCTTCCGGCTCCCCTGGATTCCCGTTGATCCTTTCACAGGGGGGAGGGTGAATTTCACCAATACCCTGGCCGCCCTGGGTCTGATCCTCGGATTCCTCCTGGTGGCCTTCTCCCGGGAGGCCCATGAGGATGAATACGTCGCCCATGTCCGCCTGGAATCCCTGCTTTGGGCGGTCCTGGTCAATTATATCCTGCTTGCGGTAACCGATATTTTTCTCTACGGCTCCGGCTTTCTCGAGGTTATGGTTTATAATATGTTCACGCCCCTGGTGCTGTTTATCGCCCGTTTTCATTTGGTGCTTTACGGACCCAAAAATCAAATGGCCCATGAAAAATAATCTCAGGGTGGAGCGGGCCATTTTGAATATCACCCAGGAGGAGCTTTCCCGCAGGATCGGGGTTTCCCGCCAGACCATTCATTCCATAGAATCGGGAAAATACATCCCCTCCGTCCTGCTTGCCCTCAAACTGGCCCGGGAATTCGGAAAGGCCGTCGAAACCTTCTTCCAGCTGGAAGCGGGGGAATGATCCGGGACAAAAAGGGAGCCATGGGGGGATTTTACTAAATTGTGTCCCCATGTTCTTTTTTAAAGGTCATTTATGAGCTATTCCCGTCTCTTTTTCCTGGGCGCCGCCCTATCCCTTTGCGGTTGCCAGTCCAACCCCAAAGGGGTTGCCCGGCAGCCCCATTTCCTGGATCTTTCCGGAACAGACACTACCGTTCGTGCCGGAACCAATTTCTTTTCCTATGCCAATGGCAATTGGGTGAAGCATACCGAGATTCCCCCCTCCAAAACCGGTTGGGGATCTTTTTATATCGTTTATGATCATTCCCTTTATGACCTGAGGTCCATCCTGGATTCCTGCGCTTCCCTGAAAAATCCGGCCAAAGGGAGCCCTGCCCAGCAAATCGGAGACCTGTATGCCAGCGCCATGGATTCGGTGGCTATTGAAAAGGCCGGGATCATGCCTTTGCAGTCCGACCTGGACCGCGTTGCAGGGATCACCAATCCCGCCGGGGTTCTGGATGAAGTGACCTATGAATACGCTCATGGTGGCGGGACCCTGTTCAGCTTTTATGGGTCGCCTGATGATAAGAACAGCGGCTGGCAGATGGCTCATTTCGACCAGGGAGGCCTGGGCCTTCCCAACCGGGATTATTATTTCAAAACAGACAGCAACAGCCGGGCGATCCGGGAGGCTTACCAAAATTATATCGCAAAACTTTTTGTGCTTTCCGGTTCCGATTCGGCTACAGCGGACCGGAAGGCATCAACCATCCTGGCGCTGGAAACCAATCTGGCCAAAGCTTCGAAAAACGAAGTGGAGCTGCGGGACCCCCAGGCGAATTACCACAAGCTTACCCTTCCGGCCCTGGACAAGACCACGCCGGGGATCAACTGGCAGGACCTCACCTCCAGGCTGACCTTGCATGTGGACACGATCCTGGTGGGCCAGCCGGAGTTCTACCATGCCCTGGCCAGCCTGCTGCGGTCCACCCCTGTGGCAACCTGGAAGGATTATCTGCAATTCCACCTGATCAGCGATATGGCCCCCTATCTCAGTTCCCTATTCGTCAACGCGCATTTTGATTTTTATTCCCGGTTACTCAGCGGGCAGAAGGCCCAGGAAATCCGGTGGAAACGAATGACGGGCCTGGTGGACGGAAGCCTGGGGGATGCCCTGGGCCGGCTCTATGTGGAGCGTTACTTCCCGCCGGCCGCCCGCCGCAGGATGATCGACCTGGTCAACAACCTCCAGGCCACCTATAAGGAAAGGATCGCCGGCCTGGACTGGATGAGCGATTCCACCAAACATAAAGCAATCGATAAGCTGGAAGCCTTCACCAAGAAGATCGGGTATCCCGATAAATGGAAGGACTATTCTTCCATTGACATCACCAGGACGAACCTGATCCGCAACCTGGAAAACATCGGTCTCTGGAATTTTCAATACGAAATGAACAAGATTGGAAAGCCGGTGGACCGAAGCGAGTGGGGCATGACTCCTCCCACCGTGAATGCCTATTACAATCCCCAGTTCAATGAAATCGTTTTCCCTGCAGGCATTTTGCAACCCCCCTTCTTTTTCCAGGACGCGGACGATGCGGTGAACTACGGCGCCATCGGCGCCGTGATCGGCCACGAGATGACCCATGGATTTGACGACCAGGGCAGCCAGTATGACAAGGACGGCAACCTGAAGAACTGGTGGACCCCCGAGGACCGGAAAAAATTCGAGCAAAAGGCCAACCTGGTGGTGGCTCAGTATGACAGTTCCGTGGTCCTGGACTCCATCCACATCAACGGTAAGCTCACCGAAGGAGAAAACATCGCCGATGTCGGAGGGCTCGCCATCGCCTATGCCGCCTTCAGGAAGACCCCGGAGGGCAAATCGGGCGAAAAGATCAACGGCCTGACCCCGGACCAGCGTTTTTTCCTGTCCTTCGCCCAGATCTGGAGGATCAAACGCACGGATAAAAACCTGTTGCTCGGAATCAACACGGACCCCCATTCCCCGGAAATGTACCGGGTGGACAATCCGGTCTCCAACCTGGTGGCCTTTTATAACGCCTTCGGGGTGAAACCGGGGGACCGGGAATACCGGCCGGACAGTACCCGGGTTCATATCTGGTAACGGGTCAGCATGGGAAGGGCAGCTCGTTCTTCCCAAATTCCTTCCGGTTACCCGGGGTTTTATTATTTTGAAATCCTTTTTGCGCCCATACCCTAAAATCCAAAATGATGAATGGTTTCCGTCAGATTTTCATGGCCTCCCTCGCAGCCTTCACCCTTGCAGGTTGCAAATCGACTCCCTCCCAGACCGGGTCAACCGAATCCAATTTTCTGGATCTTTCCGGAATGGACTCCACGGTGAGCCCAGGAAATGACTTCTTTTCCTATGCCAACGGAAACTGGATCATTCATACCGAGATTCCTCCATCCAAAACCGGCTGGGGATCGTTCTATATTGTCCGGGACAAAGCCCTTTTTAACATGCGCTCGATCCTGGATTCCTGCGAGGCCCTGAAAAGCCCGGCCAAGGGAAGCGTGGCCCAGCAGATCGGAGACCTGTATGCCAGCGCCATGGATTCATCGGCCATTGAAAAAGCCGGGATCGGCCCCCTGCAGCCCGACCTGGACCGGATCGCCCGGATCAGCAGCCCAGCCGGGGTTCTGGACGAAGTGACTTTTGAATTCGCTCATGGAGGCGGTGCCCTGTTCAGCTTTTATGGGTCCCCGGATGATAAGAACAGCGGCTGGCAAATGGCGCATTTCGACCAGGGAGGGCTGGGCCTTCCCAACCGGGATTATTATTTCAAAACGGACAGCAACAGCCGGGCCATCCGGCAAGCCTACCAGAAATATATCGCCAAACTCTTTGTCCTTTCCGGCTCCGGCCCGGCTACCGCTGACCGGAAGGCAACAGCCATCCTGGCCCTGGAAACCAGTATGGCCAAATCCTGCAAAAGCCCGGTGGACCTCAGGGATCCCCAGGCCAACTACCACAGGCTCACGCTCGGGGAGATGGACAGGATCACCCCGGGAATCAGCTGGCAGGATCTCACCTCCAGGCTGACCCTCCACGTGGACACGATCCTGGTGGGCCAGCCAGAATTTTATCATGCCCTCGCCAACCTGCTGCGGACCACCCCGGTGGACACCTGGAAAGATTACCTGCAATTCCATCTGATCAGAGGTTTTGCCAGTGATCTCAGTTCCCCGTTTGCCGATGCCAATTTCGATTTCTATTCCCGGCTCCTTAACGGCCAGAAAGTCCAGGAAGTCCGCTGGAAACGGATGTCCGGTTTGATCGACGGAAGGCTTGGGGATGCCCTGGGACAGCTCTATGTGCAGCGTTATTTTCCTCCGGCTGCCCGGCAGCGGATGATCGACCTGGTCAACAACCTCCAGGCCACCTATAAGGAAAGGATCTCCAGCCTGGACTGGATGAGCGATTCCACCAAGCCCAAGGCCATTGAAAAGCTGGAAGCCTTCACCAAAAAAA
>JANWKA010000111.1 GCA_025451655.1 Chitinophagaceae bacterium
CCTGGCTCACAGGTTTGAATCCCTTCTCCATTTAATGCTTAATTTCAGGATTGATAGCCCCATGGGCCGGGTAGGGTCTGAATGGCAGGTTATTGAACGAATTCCATGATCTGGCAAAGACTTGCGGGCATTTTGTTGAAGTACCGGTTATGGTTGATCCTGATCATGGGCGGTATTACTGCCTGCCTGGCATATGTAGCCAGCAAAGTGGAACTTTCCTATGATTTCGTCAAAGCCATTCCCGCCAATGACCCCGATTACCTGGCCTACCTTTCCTTCAAGCAGCAATTCGGGGAGGATGGAAACCTCCTGGTCGTAGGGGTCCAGACCGAAAAGTTCTTTGAAAAGGATTTTTTTTCTGGATATTATGAGCTTTCCCGCCAGATCAGGGCGATTCCGGCGGTTCAGGACGTGCTCTCTGTTCCGACCGCGGTAAACCTGGTGCGAGACGACAGCACGCACCAGCTTGAGGCAGTCCGGATCTTCCCGGGCCCTTCCGTTTCGGATAGCCTGATCAGGTTGTTCCGTTCCCTTCCCTTTTACCAGGGGCTATTATACAATCCGGGTACCGGAGCCTATCTCATGGCGATCCGGATCGACAAGAATGTGTTGAACTCCCCGGGAAGGACAGCGGTGGTGAACAGGATCAGCGAGGACGCGGCAAATTTCGGCAAGGTCATGGGGGTCCGGATGAGGCTGAGCGGCCTTCCCCTGATCCGGACGGTGATGGCCGACAAGGTGGCCCGGGAACTGAAACTGTTCCTCCTGCTTTCCCTGGTGTTGACTGCCCTGATCCTGTTCCTGTTTTTCAGGTCCCTGATCGCCGTAGGGATCTCCCTGGTTGTGGTCCTGACGGGGGTGATCTGGTCCACGGCCACCATCGTGATCCTGGGGTACAAGATCACCCTGCTTACCGGATTGATCCCTCCCCTCATCGTCGTCATCGGAATTCCCAACTGCGTTTATTTCCTGAATAAATACCACAGCCAGTTCGCCCTTCATGGCAACAAGATCAAATCCCTGGTCCGGATGGTGGAACGGATGGGCATCGTCACCCTTTTCACCAACCTCACCGCGGCAATCGGGTTCGGGGTGTTCTGTTACACCAACAGTTCGGTCCTCCGGGAATTCGGATTTGTGGCTGGCATCAACATCCTGCTCCTGTTTGTGATCTCACTGGTCCTGCTACCTACCATACTGAGCTATTTTCCGGAACCGGAAGTGAAACATACCACCTACCTGGAGAACCGGCTCATGCTTTGGATCCTGGCAGGAATCGACCGGGCGGTTTTCCATCACAGGCCCTGGATTTACGGAGGAACCCTGGTCCTGATCGGGGTTGCAGTCCTGGGTATGATGAAACTCAATACCGTGGCATTCATCGTGGATGATATCCCCCATTCCAGTCCGGTGTACCAGGATCTGGAATTCTTCCAGCAGCAATTCAACGGGGTCATGCCCCTGGAGATCCTTGTCAATACCCGCAGAAGATCCGGCATATTCAGTTTGAAGCTGTTGGGCAAACTGGATTCCCTGTCGCAGCTGCTGGCCTCTAAGCCGCAATTCGGGAAGCCGCTTTCCGTAACAGAAGGGATCAAATTCGCAATGCAGGCCTACTATGGGGGCAACCAGGCAGATTACCGCCTGCCCAATGAATTTGAGCTGCCCTTCATTGCCCCTTACCTGTCCACGCGGAAGGAACCGGGAAGAAACGGAAGCCAGATCAATGAGCTGCTTTCCTCATTCATGGACAGCACCAGGCAAATTGCCCGGGTCAGCGTCAATATGAAGGATATCGGATCCCGCGATCTGGCTGCACTTTTATCCTCCCTCCAGCCCCGGGTGAACCGGATCTTCGATACCGCCCGGTACCGGGTAACCTTCACCGGCACCAGCATGATCTTCCTGGAAGGAAGCCGCTATATCATTCATGGCCTGAAGGAGAGCATTTTGCTTGCCGTTTTGCTGATCCTTTGCTGCATGCTGTATCTTTTCCGAAGCTGGAAGATGCTGGCCATCGCCCTGGTTCCCAACCTGATCCCGCTTGCCGTGACTGCAGGTATTATGGGCCTGGCCGGGGTTCACCTGAAACCCTCCACGGTCCTGGTCTTCAGCGTTGCCCTTGGGATCGCCATCGATGTGACCATCCGGTTCCTGATCAATTTCAGGCAGGAGCTTCCCCGGTTCAGATACGATATTTCGGCTACCGTTCGGCGCACCATCCACGAAACCGGACTCAGCATCGTGTTTACCGGATTGATCCTGATCGCCGGTTTCCTGATATTCAGCTTTTCCGGGTTCGAAGGGACCCGTGCCCTGGGATGGCTCACTTCACTGACCCTGGTCCTTGCCATGGTCAGCAACCTCACCCTGCTTCCGGCTCTTTTGTTGTGGATGGAAAGGCATCTCTGGAAAAAAGCTTCGGCACAGGAGCCGCTCTGGTCCGTGATGGAAGATGAAATGGATATTGATCTGGACCGGCTTGGACTCCACCAATTCAACCAGCAGGAAGGACAGGAGGGCGGATCGCGGTGAAAACCTATTTGAGCAATTTACTAAGCTCCACATCGAGTTCCTCGCCTCTGAGGTTGATGGCAACTACCCTGCCCTGGGGATCCAGCAGGAAATTCGAGGGAAGGGCCTCCACTCCGTAATCAGCTGCGGGCTTGCTGTCCCATCCTTTCAGGTCACTTACCTCCGGCCATGCCAGGCCATCCTGGCGGATGGCATCCTTCCAGGCAGCCTTTCGGGAATCCAGGGAAACGCCCAATATGGTAAAACCCCTGCTCCGGAATTTATCGTACTCCCTGACCACATTGGGATTCTCCTGCCTGCAGGGTTCGCACCAGGAGGCCCAGAAATCCACCAGGACATATTTTCCCCTCAGTGATTTTAAGGAGACCGGTTTTCCGGAGGGATCCGGGAGCAGGATGGGGGGAGCCTCCGCTCCCTGTTTCACCTTGAGGGTAACCCCATTGTTGTTCATGTACAGGTTGTATTCGTTCAGGGCCGAATCGGCAATTCTGGAAAGGGGGAAACGCAATTCCAGGCTGTCGAATATTCCCTTGGCGGAAAGCAGATCCTCATTGCTTTTCAGCAGGCCGAGGGCGAAAACCGCACAGACGGCGCTGCGGGTTTGCCGGGCATAATTTTCGATCAGGGCCACCTCCTGGTCCATACTGTCGTCCAGGGAAGCCCTTCTCCGGGTGAGCAGGCTGTCGTTGATCCCCGCCTGTTTGAGACTGTCGAACTGGAGTGCGAGGTTCCGGATATCCGAATTGAGGCTGGCCATAGAAAGGATAAACCGGTTCAGATCCGCAGAAGCGGGGGAGCCCTGGATCACCAGGCTGTCCAGGTGAAAATAATTTCCGGAGATCTGGACATTTCCGCTTTTCAGCACCAGGTAAATCGTTTTTCCGAGGGAGAAACGGATCCGGTAGAGCCCTTCCCCGTTCACATATCCGGTAAATGAAAACCGTCCTGAAGCATCTGTCAGCCGCGCAGTATCCACCAACCGGTTTCCACCGATCGCCACTTCCTCGAGGTATACGGTTTGAAGAGGGGTATTATCCAGGCTGACCGATAGCCGGAAATTTCCTGACTCAGGGGGTACACAACCTACCCAAATCATTCCGGTGACCAGGACGAGGAACAGTTTTTTCATCATTCAAAGGTAGGTTACCGCCTGATAGCATCCCTGTCCCGGCGTCCATTCCTGCGGAAAATGGACCGGATCAGGCGTTCCCTGAAAATATCCCGGCATTGGCCAAAACAGCTGCAGGGGGGTGGGGATTGCAGGTATATTCGTATCGGTTTTTCATAGGATATGGTTAACTTTTAATCAGGGGGGCTGTTGTCTAACAGCCCCTAATTTTTTTTGGGACTCCGGCCCACCGGGTATCCTCCCAGTTTTTTTTCAAGCATTTCCCGGGTCAACCGGGGATCCGCATTTCCCCCCGATTTTTTCATCACTTCCCCGAGAAAAAGGCCGATCAACCCTTTTTTCCCCTTCCGGTACTCCAGGACCTTGTCCTTCATTTCCCCGAGGACCTGGTCCACCAGGACTCCGATCCGGTCCTGGTCCCTGTCCTGAATCAGGTTCAGGGATTGGGCGACCTGGACGGGGGTTTTATCCGGATTGCGGACCAGTTCCGGAAGCACCCGCGCAGATGCAGCTGAAAAACTGATGGTGCCTCCCAGAACCAGGCCGCTCAATTCGGCAAGCCGGGATGCGGAAAGGGGAAGGACCGAGCCGGGATGCTCGTTGAGCCAGGATTTCACCGGGCCGAGGATCCAGTTGGCAATGGCTTTCGGGTCTGCTCCCAGGGAGATCACCGAATCAAAATAATCTCCTGTTTCCCGGTCCTCCGCGAGGCCCCGGGCATCATAGGCTGAAAGGCCACAGGATGCGCGGTATCTTTCGGTCCTTGCTTCGGGGAGCTCGGGCATGGCGCTGCGGATCTCCTCAAGCCAGGAAGGACTGCAATACAGGGGAGCCAGGTCAGGGTCCGGAAAATACCGGTAATCATCCGCAGTTTCCTTGACCCGCATGGGAAAGCTTTCCCCTTTTCCTGCATCAAAGCTCCGGGTTTCCTGGCAGACCAATCCTCCATCCTCCAAAATGGCAAATTGCCTTCTGGCTTCCGCCTCGATGGCTTTATGGACATGACGGATGGAGTTCATGTTCTTCACCTCAACTTTTGTCCCCAGATCCCCGGCTCCTTTGAGCCTGAGGGAGATATTGGCGTCACAACGCATGCTTCCTTCTTCCATATTCCCGTCGCAGACCCCCAGCCAGCGCACCAGCCTCCGGAGTTCGGTCAGGTAGGCAGCCGCTTCCTTACCGCTTCTGAGATCCGGTTCCGTGACGATCTCGATCAGGGCGATTCCGGCCCGGTTGAAATCAATGCAGGTGAATGCCGGATCCTGGTCGTGGAGGCTTTTACCGGCATCCTCCTCCAGGTGGATCCTGGAAATCCGGATCTCCCTGGGCCCCTCTTCTCCTGCGATCCGGATCCATCCGGGGCCACAAAGTGGCGACCGGTGCTGGGAAATCTGATATCCCTTGGGGAGGTCCGGGTAGAAATAATTCTTCCGGGCAAAATAGCTGTGGGGTTCCGGGGTGCAATGGCAGGCCATGCCCATTTTCAGCGCCAGCTCCACGGCCTTTCGATTGAGCCTGGGAAGGGTGCCGGGATGACCAAGGGTGATGGGACTGGTCTGGGTGTTCGGAGCTGCGCCAAAAGCAGTGCTTTCCGGACTGAACAGCTTGCTTTGGGTCAGCAGCTGGGCATGAACTTCGAGTCCGACCACGATTTCAAAGCTGTCAGGGGCCATAAAGGAAAATAGCGGAGCACAAAAATAACCTTCCGGAAGTCAGGACCCTATCCGGCCCGGACCATATCGCGAAGGTCACGGATCAAGGATTCCAGCCCGGAAGGATCCTGTCCTCCTGCAGTGGCAAGGGTAGCCTGGCCGCCTCCTCCCCCGCGAATCAGCGGGGCCACCCGGGAACGGATCAGGGCGGCAGCATCCCATTTTTTCTCCGAAGAGGTCTTTTCATCCATCAGGATCGCCACATGAGCCTTCCCGTCCAGGCTGGCAGCCAGGACTACGAAATACACCGAGAGCCGGGTCTTCAGCAGGAATAACAGTTTTTTCAAATCATCCGGATGGTTCATCCCGGGGACCAGGGCTCCGATAAAGGAAATGCCTTTGAAATCTTCGGAACGGGTGAGCAATTGCCCGGCGATCTGGTCCAACCGCATGGCATTGAGGGCCTCCAGCTGTTTTTCCATTCGATCCCGGGATTGGATCAGATCTTCAAGGGCATGCAGCGGATCTTTGGGATGGTGCAGCAACCCTGAAATCCCCTGGACCAGGCTAGCCTGCTCCCTGAGATAGGATTCACAGGGGCCTCCGCCAACCGCTTCAATCCTGCGGACCCCTGCTGCAATGCCGGTTTCGGCGAGGATCCGGACCATGCCAATCTCCCCCGTGGCCCTGACATGGGTACCGCCGCAAAGCTCGATGGAAAAGGAAGGGTCGATGGAGACCACCCTGACGGTATCTCCGTATTTCTCTCCAAACAGGGCCATGGCTCCCATCCGGAGGGCCTCTTCCCGGGGCATTTCCCGGATCACCACCGGAATATTCTCCCGGATCTTCCGGTTTACGAGGGACTCCACGGCCTCCAGTTCCTCCCCGGTCATCCGGGTGAAATGGCTGAAATCAAAACGGAGCCGGTCGGGTCCCACCAGGGATCCTTTCTGCTGGACATGGGTTCCCAGGATCTGGCGCAGGGCCGCATGGAGGAGGTGGGTGGCGCTGTGATGGCAGGCGATAACCGGTCTCCGGGGACCATCCACGATCGCCTGCAGCGAAGCTTCGGGATCCCCGGGAAGATGATCAGCCAGATGGAGGATCATTCCGTTTTCTTTCCGGGTACCGGTGATACCGACCTGGTCACCGGAAAATTCCAGTACTCCGGTATCGCCCACCTGACCCCCGCTTTCGGCATAGAATGGGGTATGGTCCAGCACCAGCTGGTATTGTTTCCGGTTCTTCGCGGTTACCTGGCGCCATTTTCGGATCAGGGCTGGTCCGCTGGTTTGTTGGTATCCGGTAAATTCCGTAGTTCCCTCCCGAAGTACCTGCCAGTCCCCGGTATCCTGGGCTCCCGCTTTCCGGCTGCGGTCCTTTTGCCCGGCCATGGCTTTTTCGAAGCCGGGTTCATCCAGGGACCAGCCTTCCTCCCGGGCCAGCAACCGGGTCAGGTCCAGCGGAAATCCATAGGTGTCGTAAAGGTCGAAAGCGAAAGGGCCAGAAACCGTTTTGTTCCGGGTCTCATAGGACTTTCCATTGCCAGCAGGAACCATCACCGGTTCCGGGGATCCTGATCCCAGGACCTTTCCCTGCCGGATATAGGAGGAGAACAGGGATATACCGGACTGGATTGTTCTGAGGAAGGCCTCTTCCTCCTCGTGCACCACTTTTTGAACAAAGGTTTCCTGCTGCTTCAGGTTGGGGAATACCGATGCAAACTGGTCGGCAAGCACCGGGACCAGCTCGTGCAGCAGGGGGGTCTGCCGGTCCAGGA
>JANWKA010000112.1 GCA_025451655.1 Chitinophagaceae bacterium
CGGTACCCATGCCCGCCAAAATCTTTGATCCCAACGGACCGGGATCCTCCCGGAACAATATTTTCGGTCTGCCTTTCTCCAGGCAGGAGGCCGCCCTCATCCTGTTGCCGGTACCCTGGGAAGTAACGGTATCCTACAGGTCGGGAACTGCGCGTGCGCCGGAACATATCTTCGAAGCCTCCCGGCAGATCGACCTTCCCGAACGGGAGGAAGGGGTGGGCTGGAAACAGGGGATCTTCATGCCCCATCCGGACCGCCAGCTGCTGATCCAGAGTGATTTCCTGCGCAAGCAGGCCGAGCTTTGCATCAATTTCCTGAACGAAGGCGGGAGGATTGAGGAGAACCGTTATCTCAAGGAATCGGTGAAACAAATCAACGAAGGCTGCTGGAAAATGAACCAATGGGTGGAGGACCAGGTCGATACCATTCTGGGCGAAGGAAAAAAGGTCGGTTTGGTCGGCGGGGACCACAGTACCACCCTTGGATTGCTCAGGGCCCTGGGTAAAATCCATGGCTCTTTCGGGATCCTTCAGGTGGATGCGCATTGCGACCTGAGAAAATCCTACCTGGGTTTTCATTATTCCCATGCCTCGGTGATGGCCAATGCGCTGGAAGCAATTCCCTCGCTGGAGCGCCTGGTCCAGGTCGGGTCCCGGGATTTTTGCGAAGAAGAAATCAACCGGATCCGGGAGGCGCAGGGGAAGGTGGTTTCCTTCGGGGATGACCGGATCCGGGAAAGACTATATGAAGGGGAGTCCTGGAAAACCATTTGCGGGGAAATTGCTGACCAGCTTCCGGCAAAAGTGCATCTCAGCCTGGACATCGACGGAATGGATCCCAAGCTTTGCCCCCATACCGGCACGCCAGTCCCGGGAGGGCTGGAAGATGGACAACTTTTTTACCTTCTGGACCTGCTTGCAAAAAAAGGAAAGCAACTGATCAGCTTCGACCTGGTCGAAGTGTCCTATGCCCATGATGACTGGGATGTCATCGTGGGTGCCCGGATCCTTTTCCGCCTCTCGGAATTACTGCTGACTTCCCGGGCCCAACCGACCTGATGACTTCTTTCTCCTTCCATCTGCCGGCCATGCCGATCCGCAACCTGGCCATTCAGAAAAAACTGGCCCGGGGAATCTGCCTTTTATGCCTGCTGGCATTCGGCTACCAGGTCCGGTACCTTCCTCCCGACGGGCACCCGGAGGCCTGGATCCGGATCCTTTCCCGGGGTTGCTTTATTCTTGCCGCCTGCAACGGGATCCTGCTGCTCCTGCCCGGGAAGCGGGTACCCACCCATTCCCTCCCTGGAAAACTGATCTCCTCCCTGACCCCCGCCTGGCTGACCCTGGTGGGGTTGGCGGATTTCCTGCTCGGGTTCACCGCAATGGGCTTGTTACTGGCATTGATCCTGGGCGGGCTGCTCATCCAGGGTCTGGTGGAAAAAAGGGCTTCGATTGCCAGGAAGCTGGTTGTGGACCCGGAAGGGGTTCGCCTTCCGGGTCCACTTTTTTCCCGGTTCCACCGGTGGGGGGAAATGAACCGGATCCTCCTGGCCCATGGCCTCATTACCCTGGACCTGAAAACCAACCGGGTCATCCAGTTGGAACTGACCGAGGACCCGGATCCTGAAATTCAGGGGGAATTCAACGAATTTTGTCAGGAAATGCTCCGCAACCCACCTCAATCTCCCTCCTGATGGAGCTTAAAAATCCCCCATACCTGCTTTATTCCGATGGAAAGGGCCATATCTATGAGGACCAAACCCTTTGGGCAACGGGCCGCAGCGGTTGGGATGCCATCCCGGTTCCGCTCCGGGATTGGATCTCCCTTCCGGAAGGCGGCCAGCTTTATGAATTGCCCGGTCGCAGGGGGATAGGCCTGGATCCCCTGACCGGAAAAATGCGCCTTTGCGACAAGGGTTGGGCGGTGGCCGCATTCATTCCTCCGGCCCATACCGGTTTATACCTTTCCGCCTATGAAACTCAAACCGGCGCCCCTACCCTGCCCCTGTTCAGCTATACTGCGGCTGGGTGGCTGGACGGGAAATTTGTGGTTCCGGCGGTCCGGATCGAAATGGATATCCGCCAGCAGAGCGAAGGATTCCAGGAACCGGCCATTCGAAAAGGAGTTCAGAAACTATTGGGAGCCTATCCTGCCAACAGGCTGGTCCGTCATATCGGGGAAAACTGCGCCCTGACCTATCATTGCCCTGCCGCCCGGAATTATTTCCTTGGAAGGTGGGAATGCCCGGTTCCGACCTCACCGGCCTGCAACGCCAATTGTATCGGATGCATCTCCTTCCAGCCTGAGGGGGAGCAGATCGGTTCAACCCAGGACCGGTTGAAGTTCCGGCCCTCGGCCCGGGAAATCGTCGAATACACGGTGCCCCATCTGGAAAATGCGCCCTATCCCATCGTAAGCTTCGGACAGGGTTGCGAGGGGGAACCCTTGCTGATGTGGGAAACGATCCGGGATGCCATCCTGGAAATCCGCCGTCAAACCCGGAAAGGAAGCATCAACATCAATACCAACGGCAGCATGCCCAAAGCTGTGGAAGCCTTGATGGAAGCAGGCCTGAACAGTATCCGGGTGAGCCTGAATTCGGCGAGGGAGGAGATCTACCGCTCCTATTACCTTCCGAACAATTACCGGTTCCGGGACCTGCTGGAAAGCCTGAAGACGGTCCGGGACCGGGGGGGATGGACCTCCATCAATTATTTCGTATTCCCGGGTGTGACCGACAACCCGGAAGAATTCGAGGCCCTTTGCAGCCTGATCCGGGAAACCAACCTTTGCATGATCCAGTGGCGCAATTTCAATATCGATCCGGACTGGTACCTGAAACGCATGGGCATGACCGATACCGGCCCCGCGCTGGGAATGGCAACCCTGCTGGATGCCATCCGCAGGGAATTCCCGGACCTGCGCCACGGATATTTCAATCCCCCGATGGAACGGATCCGGGGAAGTTTCGAGAAGGATTTCGCCCATTAGCCCGGGGATTCCCCGGGACAAAATATTCTGTTAAAAAATCCCGTTATATATAGAGTGATACCCCGGGCAGGAATATTTCATTAATTTTGAGCCACCTATATCCGGGAAAAGCCATGAGTGATTTTGAGCGCGAGAAAAATTTCAAGGCCCTGGTCTGGACGGTCGGGGTCCATGGCATCCTTCTGGCAGCCTGCCTTTTCCTGGGATTTACGTCCCTTCCTCCCTTACCCAACCAGGACCTGGGGATGGAAATCAACCTCGGCACTTCCCCGCAGGGCAAAGGAACGGTTCAGCCCCTCAATCCCAATCCGCCTTCCCTGACCCCTTCCAAACCGGAAGTTTCCAGGACCAGTCCTGCGCCCCGGGTGAAAAGCAGCCAGACCGAGGACATCGCCACCCAGGATAATACCGATGCACCGGTGATCAAACACGCCCTGAACCCCAAACACAAAACCGATTTCTCCAAAACCCTCGACGAGTCCACCAAAAAGGTGACAGCAAAACCGGTGCCCCAGAATGTACCGGTTGAACCCAAGCCCGCACCGCCAAAACCCAAGGCTCTTTATAGCGGAGGATCCTCCCGAAGCAGCAACAGCGGCAACAATGCCGGAGCTTCCAATGATTCCAGGTCCGAAGGACTGACCGGCCAGCCGGGTGACCAGGGAGCCGTAAATGGCAACCCGAATGCAGCAAACCATAACGGCACTTTCTCCGGTCTGGGAGGAAATTCACTGAGCTACCGGCTGAATGGAAGGTCCATCATCGCCTATCCCGGAAAGGAAGGGGATTTCAACGAGCCGGGGGCAGTGAGGCTGACCATCAAGGTGGACCAGGAAGGTAATATCATCGATGCCACAGTGATCTCCGCGGGTAATGAAACCATCCGGCAACTGGCCCTTTTAAAAATAAGGCAGGTCAAATTCAATGCCGATCCCCAGGCACCGGTGGTGCAGTTCGGGGACATCACATTCATTTTCAAAATCCAGCGTTAGCCTCAGTGATTGCAATTACCCTGCAGATTGAAAGTTTGGCTTTCAAATGCGATCCCTATTCCGCATTCCACCGGGGATCCCTTCCGGGAACTCCAGCCCGGGTTTTCTTTCCTTGATGGGTGGTATGGCTTATGCAGGATGGAAAACGGGGATCATCACCTGCCCCTCCTTTTGGGGGGTAATGGCTGGACAGCAAAACCCGGGAAAGGAAATGAAGGCCTATTTTATTAGTGGAATTGCGGGGGACCACCGGGTTTTCCGGCATATCAGGCTGCCCCGGGGGGTGGACCTGGTATTGCTGGACCAACCCCCTCACCTGAAGAAAGAATCCCTTTCCCGGTATGCTTCCAGAATCGCCACGCAAATCAACCGGGGTGAAGGCTTTGTGCTTGCAGGGCTTTCCTTCGGGGGGATCCTGGCTGCAGAGATCGCCAAGGAGGTCCATCCCCTGGCCACCATCCTGATCGCGAGCGTTCCGGTGGATGCCCATCTTCCTCCCCGGTACCGGTCCGTGATGGCCCGTAAACTCTATGACAAGATCCCTGTGCAGGGGTACCAGCTGGTGAGCCTGATCCATGGGTTGATCCACCTGGACCGTCCGGAGGATAAAAAGATTTTCCGCCAAATGGTCCGGGAATGTGATACCGGGCATATCCGCTGGGCCATGGGCGCGGTGCTGCAATGGAAGAATCAGGAACTACCCGATCCGCTCTTTCAGATCCACGGAGCCCTGGATGAGGTCTTCCCCGTTGGTTATACCCGGCCCACCCATATCCTCCCCGGCGCAGGCCATATGCTCCTGTTCACCCATTTCCGGGAGATCAACAGGATCCTCGCGGAAATTTTACAGGGTCTGGAGGAATGACCCGACACCAGGTCCTATTTTTTGGATTTCTGGACGGATTTGGGCAATATCCCCGCATCCCGGACATTGACGAACTTGTTGAGCAGGTCAAACCAGAACGGAGCTCCAAGGCCGATGGCCACCGCGGTGACCAGGAAGCCCAGGAACATCTTCCAGTCCAGCCGGTACAGGATATAGTTCGCGGCAAAATATAACCGGTGGGACCTGAAAAGGCTGTCCGGAATGCGGGTTCCTTTTCCCAGCTCGAGGTTCACCTGCTTCAGATAGCTCCAGGCCGGTTTTGCCCTGGCCATGGACCGGACAAAAACGCTGTCGTTTTTTCCGAAATCTTCCCAACCCAGGCCGATCAGGGTATTGACCTGGGTGAGGTCCTGCCGGGTTTGGGCCATCCATTGCCGGGTTTCGGCCCGGTCTTCTTTCCCCAGGGTGGTATCCCTGGAAAGGGCTACCCCCATCTGGGCCATCTGGGTGGCTACCGCCCGGTCCCGGGACAGGTAAGTGGAAATGGCAATGGAATCGATATTGAATGCCACTGCCAGACAGAACCCGATTCCGAACAAGGTCAGGTGGGTGTTGCGGGTATACCAGCCGCTGACCCGGTTCATGGTTTCCCGGAACCATTGGGAAAGGTGGGAAGAAAAATTGTTCAGGTTATTCCCGGAGGCGTTCAGGTGGTACTGGAGGATTTGAAAGACTTCGGATTCGAGCTCGTCTTTATGGTTCAGCAGGGCGTTATGAACATTATCGAAGGTGGCCGCGACATTGGCGTTGCCAGGATCCAGGTCCTTGATCACATCGATCAGGATCGCGGCGAAGTTTTTATTGGAAAGATAGGAGGGTTTGCTATACCAGGTGCTTTGCCCGTAGTTCTTGATGATCGGGTGGGCATAAAAACTCCGGTAGAGGCAAATGGTAGCCTTCCTTCCTTGCGAGACGAGGGCCTGGTTGGTTTTCAGGACCTTCAATTCATTCGAGGCGAGGGACTTTTCAGCGATGGGGAGCCCACCGATCCCGGTCCGGGCCAGCAACTTCGCCCAGAAGGAAATCTGCCGGTCCGGAGTATTGCTGAGCATGATCCGGATGCCTTTATAGAGCATATTGGCCCTTCGCTGAAAAAGATTGGCTATGGCTTCCTGCAGCGCGGAGGCAAAAAGGCTGTAGAGCAGGAAGATGGTGACCAGACCGATCGCGACGTTTAATACCGAGAAATCAAACATGGGGCAGGATTTGGGGCTGAACCAGAAGGACCTTTAAATTAAAAAAAAGCCCCGATGCCATCCGGTAAAATTATCCGGGATAATTTGGGGAAACAAGGCGCTGAATTTCAGTGGATTGCCCAGGTGGCTACCGGGAGAGAATCCGGGGCAGGGCGTAGAAAAGGGTGGTCACATGCATCGCCTGCCATATTTCATTCGCCTGGAGCATGCGTTGTAATTCCTCCAGGGTGACCACCAGCAGCTCGATCTCCTCATTGGGGTCGAGCTGTTGTTCCCGGTTCCTGACCCCTCCCGTGGCCAGGAACCCGTAACAGGTATTATTTTGGGTGGAAGGGTTGGGAGAAATCATGCAGACCTGTTCCAGGGTTTCAAACTGATACCCGGTTTCCTCCAGCAGTTCCCGGCGAATGGCTGCCTCCGGTGAGAAATCACCGGGGTCGATGCAACCGCCGGGAAGCTCATTGATCGTCTTGGCGATGCCGTGACGGTATTGCCGGACCAGGACGACCTGCCCTTCCCGGGTGAGGGCAACTGCATTGACCCAATTGGCATATTCCAGGACATAATAGGGATCCACGATCTTTCCCTGCGGGGTCTGGCAGCGATCCCGGCGGGCAGTCAACCATTCATCCCGGTGCAGGTAGGTGGAGTCCAATAATTTCCAATCCAGGGGATCCATGGTATATAAAGGTTCAGGATTTCAGAGGATGGCCGTTCAACGGACCGATCCGGGAACTTACCATCCGCTGCGCTCTTTCAGGTTGGTGATATGGGCCAGATGGTGTTTGCCATGCCAGGCGTACATGGAGGTCAGATGCCACAGGGTGATCGACTTTTTGTGTTCCGGATGGAAAAGGGTGCGGCTGAACTGTTCCGGAGTCAGGGATTGGAGCAGGCCCACCCAACGGGTATGGAGGGAACTGAGCAGATCCAGGGAGACCTGTACCGGAGTAACCGCAATATCAGGGAGCCTCACCCAGCGGTCCTCCTCATAAGGTTTGATGGCGGGGTTGTCCTCTGTCAGCCCGAGCTTGAACCGGACGAAAGCATTCATATGGCTTTCCGGGACATGGTGGATGACCTGGCGGACCGTCCAGCCTTCGGGCCGGTAGGGGGTGTCCAGTTTTTCTTTATCCAGGCCCCGTACCGCGGCCGCCAGTTGTTCCGGCAGCCGGGCAATTTCCTGGATATGGCTGGCCACCAGGCGGGAATCATAGGATCCCGGAGCGATAAATTTACCAATCGGGAACCTGAGCTGTTCTAATGTTTCCATATCAAATTTTGTAGCGGGTTCAAAAGCAGGCCGGAATTTCAATCATCCCGGTATTCCTTGCCGGTGAGCTGAATGAATACATCCTCCAGGCTGGCTTTTTTGACTTCCCTGGGCCTTTCAAAACCGGTGGCAACCAGGTTATCGATGAGCCGGTCCGGGGAATCCAGGGCGATGATCCTTCCGGAATCCACGATGGCGCACCGGTCGCAGAGTACTTCAGCTTCATCCATATAATGAGTGGTCATCACCACCGTCGTACCCTTATCCCGGACTTCCCGGATCAGGTCCCAAAGATTCCTTCTTGCCTGGGGATCCAGGCCCGTGGTAGGTTCATCCAGGAAGATGATTTTAGGCTGGTTGATCAGGGTGGTTGCAATGGAGAACCGTTGCTTCTGCCCGCCGGAAAGTTCCTTGAATTTGGCCCTGGTCTTTTCCTTCAGGTTGACCATCTCCAGGAAATCCATCGGCCGGACCTTTTTGTTGTACAGCCCCCCGAAAAGTTCGATTAGTTCTACCAGGTTGAGGTTTGGATAATATCCCGAAGTCTGAAGCTGAACCCCGATGATCTTTTTGATCCGGTCCGGGTGTTGATCCAGATTGAAACCATCGACGATGACTTCTCCTGAAGTCTTGTCCCGGAGGGTTTCGATAATTTCCAGGGTGGTGGATTTCCCGGCCCCGTTCGGACCCAGAAGGCCAAAGATTTCGCCCTCATCCACATCGAAACTGATCCCCTGGACAGCAGTGAAATCCCCGTATTTCTTAACCAGGTCCCGAACCTGGATGATCTTCCTCCTTTCCATCTCCGCAATTTAAGCCAGAACCCGGGAAGAACAAGGTTTTCCCCATTTTCTTCAGAGGTCTGGCCTTTCATCTTCCTTTCTTGTATTTTGGCTGGGGAAATCCGGGAGATCCGCGATTTCCAGATGGCCATTTACCCGTTTCCTTTAACCTGGACCTATGATCGTTTTAAAGGAGAAAAGCATCCACCTGGACCACCAGGGGATCCACCAGATTCCGGATGAGGTTTTTGCCCGCAGGGACACGGAATTGCTGAGTCTTTACGATAATGCCCTGGAAGCGCTCCCGGATGCCCTTTGGGACCTCAGGGCCCTGCGGGTGCTCCACCTCGGCAAAAACCGCCTGACCTGCATCGGAGAGGATATCCGGAATCTCCAGGCCCTTGAAATGCTGGACCTGGGCCATAATTTCCTGACCAGCCTGCCCCAGTCCCTGGGTTCCCTTCAGCGGCTTTCTTCCTTCCTCTATCTGGGGCATAACAAGCTGACCAGCCTTCCTGATTCCATTGGCCTTCTGGAGAAGCTGGCCTACCTCAACGCAGGGGACAACCGGATCTCCAGCCTTCCGGATTCCATTTGCAATCTCAAAAGCCTGATCGAGCTGAGGATGAATAATAACGGGATCCAGACCCTTTCCGGTGCCATCGGTGAATTGAAATTGCTTCAGGAACTCCACCTTGAAAATAACCAGCTTCAGGACCTCCCGGATGAGGTGGGAAACCTGGGACAACTGAGAAAACTCCGGCTCCGGGGAAACCGGCTTTCAGCCCTCCCGGAATCGGTCGGGCACCTGACCCGCCTGGATACCCTGGATCTTCGAAATAATGAACTGGTCTACCTTCCGGATTCCCTGTACAACCTGAAGCACCTCAGGCACCTGGACCTTCGCGGGAACCAGCTCACCCGGATATCCGACCGGTTGCTTGAACTTTCCAGCCTGGAAAAGCTGGACCTTCGGTGGAACCATCTCGATGCGCTGCCTGGCGGTATGGAAAATATGGGCAAAAGGGGGTGCCTGGTTTATATCTGAACCTTCCCCTTTCCCGGCTCCGGGGCTTCAAGGCGCCCCTTCCCTGATTTTTTACCGGGTCTGATTTGGTCGATATTTGGTAGGAAGTCCTTCCCTTAAACCCGGGCTTTCTTCATTCCACCTTCAGACTCCTGACCGGGTTGGCAATGGCTGCCCGGATCGCCTGGAAGCTCATGGTGGCCAGGGCAATGAACAAGGCCAGCAACGCGGTAATTGCAAACACCCCCCAGGTGATGTGAATCCGGTAGGCAAAGTTCTGAAGCCATTTATTCATGATAATCCATGCGAGGGGTATCGCCATAATGATCGCGATGATCACGAGCTTTAAAAATTGCCTCGAAAGCAGCCCGATTATATTTTCAACGCTCGCACCCAAAACTTTCCGGATCCCGATTTCCTTGATCCTCTGTTCGGCGCTGAAAGTAGCCAGGCCGAATAAACCCAAACAGGAAATCAATATGGCAATCAGGGTGAAAGATCCAACGATCGCAGCCAGGCGGTTTTCCGCTTCGTAGTTCTTTTGAAAATCCTGATCCAAAAAACTGTAATCAAATGGCTCATTGGGATTGAGCCTGTTCCAGGATTCCTGGAGGGAATGGATTGCGGTATTCATATCCGGAGAGGCAACATGGACGACCAAATAATTAAATAAAGGAGGGGTGTTGAGCTCAAAGCCATAGGGTCCAATGGGGACATGCAGGTCTTCGTAATGAAAATCCTTCACCACGCCGATGATATTGAAATTATAAATGCTGTCGTTATAGGTGAAATGGAGGTTTTTATTTACCGCTTCCCGGGCATCCCTGAATCCCAGGGTCTTTACCGCAGTTTCATTTAAAACAATGGCACCGGACGTGTCTTCCATATAATTGTAAGAAAATATCCTGCCCGCAACCGGGTGGATTTCCAGGGTCTGCAAAAAACCGGGGTCGATATAATTCATCTTGATATCCTTTGCCAGGTTCATGTTCCCACCGTCAGTATAAAAAAGATTGTCAGCTACATTCAGGATACCCGGATAATATAATGATGCCCCCACACGGGTCACACCGGATTGCTTTAATAATTCATCCCTGAAGGAGGCGTACATTTTTTTGGCATGGTAGCTCCGGAGCGGTATTACGATTTGCTGGTTTTTTTCAAACCCCAGATTGGCTGAACGCAGGAATTTCATCTGTTTGGCGATGACCACAGCCGAAACGATCAGCATGACGGAAATGATGAACTGGAAGATAACCAGCCCTTTCCTAAGGCCCTGGGCTGAAAATGAACTGGAATACCTCCCCTTTAACACCCGTACCGGCTTAAAACAGGATAAATAAAATGCGGGATAGCTGCCCGCGATCAATCCGGTAACAAGGGCAACCCCGACGAATGCCCCCAGGAGTCCGATGTGATTTGAAATAGCGATGGAAAGATGCTTTCCTGCCATGGAATTAAATGCGGGTAAAAAAAGCGCGGTCAGGGCAAATGCCAGGGCCAGGGCAAGCAAATTCAGCAATACCGATTCACCCAGGAACTGAATGATCAATGACTTCCTTTCAGCCCCAAGTACCTTTCTGATTCCAACCTCGGTTGATCGCCTGGAGGATTTGGCCGTAGTCAGGTTCATGAAATTAATGCAGGCGATGAGCAGGATAAACAGGGCGATGGAGCCCAGGATATATAAATAGGTTACGCTTCCCCCGGGCGTGATGTTATTCCTGACATCTTCATCCAAATGGATTTTCCCAAGCGGAACCAGGAACTGGTTTTTATAGAACCCATTGGCTTTCATATCCTTGCCGGCAAATTTTTCCATGAACAATGGAAACCTGGCCTGCAGCCTGGAAGGATCAGTTCCCGGTTTCAGCTGCAAATAGGTGATAAATACATTATTGTTCACCAGGTTGGCCCCCTGCATTTTGATCATATCCTCAACGCTTCCTCCCATCATGCTCATAAAAAAACGTCCATCGATATGGGAAGGCTTGTTGATGGGCTTAAAAACTCCGGTCACGACAAAATCGTGATCCCCGTTAGAGCTGCTGCTGACATGAATAACCTTAAACAGGGCGGATTGGCTACCGAATATTTTATGGGCGATCTCATCGCTTAAAACAATGGTATTGTTATTGTTTAAGGCAGTTGCCGGGTCTCCTTCGATAAAATGATAGGTGAACATCCTGAAGAAAGTGGAATCCGCGCAAAAACCCCTTGTTTCGTAAAATGATTTTACGGAGCCCTTTTCCCCGTTATACTGTAAAAGGGTTTTATCCTCAGAATACAATGGAGCGAGCCGGGCGGTCTGTTCAATTTCCGGAAATTCCTTTTTCATCATTTCCCCCATTGCGGCCGGAGTATTGGGCAGTTTCTGGAAATTGCCCAGCTTCACGAACTCGGTTCCGAGCTGGTAAATTTGCCCTGCATGCTTCTGGTAGGAGTCATAACTGGTTTCGTTTATAATATAAAGGGTGATCAGCATGCAGCAGGTCAGGCCGACGCATAAACCCAGGATATTGATGAAAGAAAACAGCCTGTCTTTCATCAAATTCCGCCAGGCGATTTTGACATAATTTCTGAACATAAAACGGGTTTAAATCATCCTGCCTGGTGCCTTGGTCGAGTACCGGTTCATCCGGCGTTTGGTTAAGGACAACTATTTGGCTGCCAGGTGGCAGCCAAAAAATACGAATAATTATCCTCGTGCATTGTATTGAAAAAAGAATGAAGCGGGAAACAATTAATGTACCCCGTTCAGGGCATAAAACGTTCGAGATCCACCATCATGGAGGCCGATCCGATGAACATGGGGCTGCGCTGGTGTATGGCGTTGGGCTTCAGATCGAGGATCCTTTCCCTTCCGTTGGTGGCCTTTCCCCCAGCGACCTCCACGATGAAGGACATGGGATTGCATTCATACAGGAGCCGGAGTTTCCCTTCCGGTCGGGTGTGGGTCGCCGGGTAACCGAAAATCCCCCCCTTGGTCAGATTCCGGTGAATGTCGGCTACCATGGAGCCGATATAACGCTGGGTATAGGGCCTTCCGGTCTCCCGGTCCTGTTCCTGGGTATAATCGATGTACTTTTTAAGGCCCGGAGAGAACTCCTTCATATTGCCGAGGTTCATGGAAAGAATCCTGCCTTGCTCCGGACACCGGATCTGGCGGTGGGAGAGGCAAAATTCCCCGATGGAAGGGTCCAGTGTGAATCCGTTCACCCCCCTTCGGGTGGCATAGACCATGATGGTGGAAGGCCCATAGATGATATAACCCGCAGCTACCTGGCGGTTTCCCGGCTGCAGGAAATCTTCAATGCGGGCGGCACTCCCGGTTGGCGTGGTTCGCCGGTAAACGGAGAAAATGGTGCCGATGCTGACGTTCACATCGATGTTTCCGGATCCGTCCAGGGGATCCATCATCATCACATATTTGGACTGGTTATTCATCGGGTCATCGAAAATCAGCTCCTCCTTGTTTTCTTCAGACCCAATCCCGCAACAATTGATTCCCTCGCGCAGGACCCCGATGAACTGGTGGTTGGCGTATTCGTCCAGCTTTTTGACCGATTCTCCCTGGACATTGATCCATCCGGCATCGCCCAGGATATCGACCAGGCCCGCCTTGTTCACCTCGGCATTCACCCTTTTGGCTGCCAGGCTGATATCCCGAAGCAGTCCGGAAAGTTCCCCGGTGGCTTTGGGAAATTGCCGGAGCTCCATGATGGTGAATTCCTCCAGGGTGATCAGCTTGCGGTGAATGGGGTCCATGGGTGTTCTTTGGGGCTCAAAATAAGGGAAAACCTGCCGGAGCCCACTCCGGTGCCTGCTTCTTTTCCGGCGGATTTTTTTATTGGTTCAACAATCCCGACTTTTGCCCGGATTATTTTTAACCGGGGGTTCCATGGCCATTAAAGTATTCAAGTTTGGCGGTGCAAGTTTAGAAAACGTGGAAAGGATCCGTCACGTAGTGGAGCTGCTCCGGGAGAACCGGAATGGCCCCCTGGTCGTGGTCATCAGCGCCCTGGGAAAAACCACCAATGCCCTGGAGGAAGTGGCCGGAAATTATTACCTGCGCAAACGGGGGCCTGCCTCCCAGGGGCTCCATGATATCCGCCAGTCCCATCTTGAACTGGCCTCCTTGCTCCTGGAAGAAGGAATAACCGGATGGACCAACCAGATCCGGGCTTTTCTC
Source organism: Chitinophagaceae bacterium (assembly GCA_025451655.1). GTDB lineage: Bacteria > Bacteroidota > Bacteroidia > Chitinophagales > Chitinophagaceae > JANWKA01. The sequence goes on from JANWKA010000112.1 coordinate 13,340, forward strand.
AGTCCGGTGGAATGGATCCTGGGAGAAAAACCTTCCCGGCCCTTCGATTATTATTACGACCAGATCGTCAGCCTGGGGGAATTGTTGAGCTCCTCCCTGGTCAGCCACCTGCTCCTGCGCTCGGGGGTCCCCAATTGCTGGATGGATGCCCGACAATTGATCCGTACCGATGACAATTTCCGGGATGCCGGGGTCCTCTGGCAGGAAACGGAAAAGGCCGTGGCCGAAAAACTGCTCCCCCGAATCAGCGAAAACCAGCCCGTGGTCACCCAGGGTTTTATTGGGATGCACGCCGGGAAGGACACCACCACCCTGGGGCGGGAAGGCAGTGACTATTCCGGAGCGCTTTTAGCCAACCTGGTTGGAGCGGAGAGCCTCACGATCTGGAAAGACGTGGAGGGGCTGCGCAACGCCGACCCCAAAATATTTCCGGAAACCCTGCCCATTGCAGCAATCAACTACGGGGAAGTGATTGAAATGGCCTATTACGGTGCCCAGGTGATCCACCCCAAGACCATCAAGCCCCTGCAGAACCGTAAAATCCCGATGTATGTGAAGAGTTTTCTGGATGCCACCCTCCCCGGGACCCTCATCAGTGAAAAGGCCTCCCGGTCTCCGCTTCCCCCCATCATCGTCCTGAAAAAGAACCAGGTCCTGGTCACTGTAACCTCCAGGGATTTTTCATTTATCGATGCCGACCGGATCTGCGCGCTCTACCAGGCCTTTCATAGCTCCAAAATGCGGATCAACCTGATCCAGAATGCAGCGATCAGTTTTTTTACCTGTGTGGACCGGGAACCGGAAAAAATGGAGGGGCTGCTCAAGGCCCTGCACCCGGATTATTCCGTGACCTATGCCGAGGGCCTGGAACTGCTTACGGTCCGCCATTATACCCCTGAGCTGGTAGGGCAATTGACGGAGAACAGGGTAATCCTGATGGAACAGCGGTCTCCCCTTACCTGGCAGTTAATGATGCGGCCTCGGTAGCCCTTTCCTGGAGCACATAATGGCCCCTGCTGTCATACATGATCACCGGGATCTGGTGGGTGGCCTGGAAGTAATCGTAGGCATTTTCGAGATTCTGCCAGAATTTGAGGGATAAATCTCCGGTCTGCTCAATGCCATCCAGGTAATCCAGGGAGGCTTTCTGATCGAAACGGATCGGAAAGATATGAACCGGGATGAACTCCTGGCCTTCGCTTCGGGCATAGGCGGCCAGCAGGTATACTTCCTCGATCTGCGGATCGGTCAGGGGAATGCATCCCTCCGTCACGCAGCTTCCGTGGATGAAGATGTTTCCGCCTGCCTCTGACCCTCCCGCAAGAACCCGGTCCGTATAATTTGGATAATCCAGGCCGAGGGCGAGATGGTAGGCGCTGTTGGGCCGGAACTCGTTGATATAATAAAATCCTTCGGGAACCTGGCGGTCGCCTTCCTTCCGCTTAGGACCCATGGTCCCGGAAAGGGCGCAGATCCGGTAGGTCTTGAACAGGGTAAAGGTGTCCGCCATGGATTGCTTGACCCAGACTTCCAGCTGACTGTCATATTTGAAAGCCCGGATATAAATATAGCGGGGCGGATATTCCAGATGCTTTTCGGCAAATTCAGCTTTCAGCCTGCCGTCCTTGTTCTGGTAGGCCGAATAGAAATTAGCGTTGGCCAGCTGCTGCTGGAAGAAAGTCTGGGCCTGGAGCACTCCGGTGGAAAATGCCAGGAGGAGCGCCGTACCGAAAAAGGGCCTGATGGACACGTTTGAAAAATTTGCACAAAAGAACAAAACAAAAGCCGGAATCGGAAACCGGGGCTGTAAATAGCCTGTTTATTAACGGAAAATAAAGGCCGGGTATTGCCGGACCTACCCTGCCAGGAAATGGATGGAAAGGTAGAGCATAGCCAAAACGAACAATCCATAAATGGCGATGGCAACCGGTCTTTTTACCAGCCTGAGGATATAATGATCATTGCCCCGGGCCAGGAAAAAGATGGTCAGGCTCTGCAACAGGGCCCCAAGCAAAAAGACTAGCCCAAATACCAGACGGCCGGACATGGCCGCAAAGTAAGGAAAATCGGATGGACCCTACAGGTTGCCCCGCAAAGCCTGTTCCTGCTCGATGGCTTCAAACAGCGCCTTGAAATTACCGGCTCCAAAAGAGGTAGCTCCCTTGCGCTGAATGATCTCAAAGAAAAGGGTTGGCCGGTCCTGGACCGGCTTGGTGAAGATCTGCAACAGGTATCCCTCCTCGTCCCGGTCCACCAGGATGCCCAGATCCCGGACCGCCCGAAGGTCCTCATCGATCCTTCCGACCCGGGACTCCAGGGTCTCATAATAATACCCCGGAGGAACCAGGAATTCAACCCCCCGGTCCCGAAGCCCGGAAACCGTCCGGATGATGTCCGGGGTGGCCATGGCGATATGCTGCACCCCGGGGCCTCCGTAGAATTCCAGATATTCCTCGATCTGGGACTTTTTCTTCCCCTGGGCCGGCTCGTTGATCGGGAATTTGATCCGGCCATTGCCATTGGCCATCACCTTGCTCATCAGGGCAGAATATTCCGTTGTTATGGTTTTGTCATCAAAGGAGATGAGGTTATGGAAACCCATCACCTTTTCGTAGAACCCGACCCATGGATTCATCTGATTCCAGCCCACATTGGCAACGCAATGGTCTACATACTCGAGTCCCGCCTCAGGGGCCCGGAACCTGGGGTTCCAGGGCCGGTAGCCCGGGAGGAAGGATCCCTGGTAATTTTTTCGTTCAATGAAGGTGTGGATGGTATCCCCATACAGGCAGATGCCACTTTTCCAGATGAAGCCCCTGTCGTCCTTCTGCATTTGGGGCTTGAAGCAGGAAACTGCACCCCGGGCGATGGTTTGGATGTAGGCTTCCCGGGCATCCTCCACCCAGAGGGACAGGGACCGGACCCCGTCGCCATGGCGGCTTACCTGTAAAGCCATTTCCGAACCCGGGTCCAGGGAGGTCGTAAAAACCAGCCTGATCTTCCCCTGGCCGACTGCATAGGAGGCCTTTTCCCGGACCCCGGTCTCCGGCCCGCAATAGGCCAGGGGCTGGAATCCGAAAGCCGACTGGTAGAAATGAGCGGCCTGTTTGGCGTTGCCGACGTAAAACTCGATATGATCGGAGCCCAGAATGGGCAGGAAATCCGCGGTAATTGCCGGGGAAGGGATTGAAGCAGTTTCCATAACAATTTCGTTTTGGTGTTCGGATTCAGGATCCAGTTGCCGTCTGAGATTATTCGGCCCAGCTCATGACATAATCCCGGTCTTCAATTTCCAGGGCCTGCCGGGTCAACTGAAGGGGATGAAAGGTATCCACCATGACCGCCAGTTCATTGGTCTGTAGGGCACCGATGCTTTTGGTCACTGCTCCGGGGTGGGGGCCATGTGGAATCCCGGCAGGATGCAGGGTGATCTGCCCTTTTTCCACATGTTTGCGGCTCATGAAATCCCCATCCACATAATAGAGCACCTCATCGCTGTCAATATTGCTGTGATTATAGGGGGCGGGGATGGCCATGGGATGGTAATCGAACATCCGGGGACAAAATGAACAAACCACGAAATTCATCCCTTCGAAGGTGAGGTGCACGGGCGGGGGCTGGTGCACTCTTCCGGTGATGGGCTCGAAATCATGAATGGACAGGGCAAATGGGTATTCGCATCCGTCCCATCCCACTACGTCAAAGGGGTGGTAGGCGTAATGAATGGGATAGATCATCCCGTTTTTCTTCACGCGGACCAGGAAATCTCCCTGCTGGTCCACCGGATTCAGCCCTGCGGGGGGGCGGATGTCCCGTTCAGAATAGGGGGAATGTTCCAGCAACTGGCCATACCGGCTCAGGTATTTTTTCGGAAACTGGATGGCATGGAAGGTCTGGAGGATAAACAGCCGGTTCCCGGATCCGGAAAAATGAACCTGGTAGATGGTCCCCCTCGGGATGATCAGGTAATCCCCGTAACCGAATTTCAGGGACCCATACATCGTGGTCAGGGTTCCTGCTCCTTCATGGATGAAGATCAGTTCATCAGCGTCAGCGTTTTTGTAAAAATCCTCCTCCAGGCCGGTAGCCGGGGCAGCCAGTTCGATCTGGAGATCCTGATTGACCAGGATGGGTTTGCGGCTTTCCAACAATCCCCCTCCCTTTCCGATCCGGAATCCCTGAAAACTCCGGTGCTTGAGCATCTTTTCTTCAGCCACTTCCGGAATGCCGGGATAGGCATCATCCACCCGGATGATCCCGGTGGGAGGGTGGATATGGTAAAGCAGGGAGGAATTGCCTGAAAACCCCTCGGTGGAAAACAGTTGCTCGGAATACAATTCCCCGTCCGGCCTGCGGAATTGCGTATGCCGTTTATGGGGAATTTGTCCTTGTGAATAATAATGAGGCATGGGAGGGTGAATAAAATAAGGGAAGAAGGAGTGGACCCACGGAATTTGCTATTGGACCGAATCCATGGCCAGGGTACTCATCATCCGGCAGTAACCGATAGATCCCCAATCACCGGAATTGCGCTCTGCGGGGAAAGGAGTGATCATCACCGGGTAAAGTTAGCATTTTCCCCGATCAGCCTGCCAGTGAGGCGATCCAGCAGGGCCCGGGTTCCGGACCTGGTCCGGGAGCTTGAGGCCCGGCTGGCCTTTTTCATTGAATCGTTGTCCTACAAAAATTTTATGTTTATTTGCCAGTGGAACCATTTTTTAAATTTGTCATATTAAAATAATTGTTATGAGAAAGTTCTTCGCTTTCATAGTTCTAATAAACATTGCGGGGTTATCCTGGAACCAGGCTGAAGCCCAGGAGCTGATCCGGTTCGGAATCACTGCCGGCCCCAGCTTTTCCGGGGAAACAGCCAAAGAGGCCTACCCTACGCATTATGGCGGGATCCTGTTGCCTCATTTTGGAGTGGTGGCTTCCATTCCGCTCGGTCCCAGCCTGAGCCTGCAGCCGGAAATCCTTTTCGATGGCAACGGCATCACCTACCGCGACAGC
>JANWKA010000113.1 GCA_025451655.1 Chitinophagaceae bacterium
CAATCCTGGATATATTGATGTCATCCAATGCCGAAACAGTCAAATATCAGCTGCAACAAATGTATAATACCCTTCCTCCCGCCGATATTCGGGATTATTACAGGCTGGAGCCCGGATTGAATGGGTCAAGCCAGGAAATGGATGATACCAGCCCATCCAACCTCATCCTCCTCAAAAATGCCGGCCAGGCTTTCATTGCTGAAAACAAGCCCCTCCTGGATGGAATAGCAGAAAACCTTCTCACCAATGGATAATCTGAACCGGTAGGCATCATATTCATTCCAATCAACAAAATCTTAAGGCTATGAAAAATTTCCAGGAACATGTCCGTCTGGAAGGAAGCCAGCGGAAACCTCCGGCAGGAATCCGGACCAGGACAATGAACCCGATGGATATAATTGAAGTAACCGTCAGGATCAAGGGCAAAACCCCCATTCCTGATCCGAATCCAGGTAAAAAAAATACATCCCCTCAATTTTCAATGGCAAAATTCAGTAAACAATATGGAGCCGGTCGGGCTGACATTATGCTGTTGGAATCGTTTGCTCATGAATTTGGTCTTACGGTCTCCCAGATCAGCATTGCCCGGAGAACCGTGGTGCTCAGGGGCCCCATTCGACAGATGGCCCTGGCTTTCCGTGTGCGACTTGCTCATTACCGGGGACCAGACGGGTCCGAATTCCGGGGTCGCAGCGGCCATATTTATGTTCCGAAAGAGCTGGGGGGAAAAATTACCGGAGTATTCGGGCTTGACAATCGCCCGGTTGCATCAGCCAAATTCAAGGTCGGCAAATCCGGGGACGGGCATTTTGCTGTCCAGGCCCAGGGTATCTCCTATAACCCCACTGATATTGCCTCGTTTTATGCTTATCCCAAAGGATCCGGAGCAGGCCAGGGAATTGGCCTGATTGAGTTAGGAGGGGGCTATGAAACTGCAGACCTGGCGACTTATTTTTCCGGATTGGGGGTGAATCAGCCTGTGGTTACGGCAATAAGCGTGGACGGAGGTACGAACGATCCCACAACGCCGGACAGTGCAGATGGGGAGGTCATGCTGGACATTGAGGTCGCGGGAGCGGTTGCTCCTGCGGCTGCCATCAATGTATATTTCGCACCAAACACGGATCGGGGATTCCTGGACGCGATCAGTTCGGCCATTCATGATACATCACACCCCAACTCCGTGATATCAATCAGCTGGGGTGGGCCAGAACAAAATTGGACAGCCCAGTCCATAACCTCCTTCAACGAGGATATCCAGTCTGCCGGAGTACTGGGTATCACGGTGTGCGTGGCAGCTGGAGATTCCGGCGCCAGTGATGGAGTCCAGGATGGGAAAGCCCATGTAGATTTTCCTGCCAGCAGCCCCTATGCGCTGGCCTGTGGGGGAACCAGGCTGGTCACCAGCAAGGGGACCATCCAGTCTGAAACGGTTTGGAACGATGCCGCGGACAGTGCCACCGGAGGCGGGATCAGTGACCTGTTCCCCGTACCTTCCTACCAATCAGGAATTGCTTTACCTCCCTCACTGGGTTCCTCCGGAAAACCGGGCCGCGGAGTTCCCGATGTCGCCGGGGATGCAGATCCGGAAACCGGGTATAACGTCCGGGTAGATGGAACGGACCTGGTAATCGGTGGAACCAGCGCAGTTGCACCTTTGATGGCGGGATTGATCGCGAGGATCAATTCCCTCAATGGAAAAAATGCCGGGTTCATTCACCCAGCCATTTATCGAGGCCCTGGTGCCTTGCGGGATATTATTTCGGGGAATAATGATAACCTGCCTAACGGGACCGGATACCAGGCCGGCCCTGGTTGGGATGCATGTACCGGGTTAGGAGTACCGAACGGAGTAAAGCTCCAGGCATTGCTCGGGAAATCCTGATTTTAAAGGGAATTCGGGAGCCCCCCCGGAATCCTTATTTTATTACATTTGCGGCCCTCGGGGTGTAGCGTAGCCCGGTTATCGCGCCAGCTTTGGGAGCTGGAGATCGCAGGTTCGAATCCTGCCGCCCCGACTTTACAGGACAAGTCAAATTTATTTTTGGCTTGTCCTTTTTTATTTCCGCTTAAATTGCTGTTTATTGTAGATTCCGGACCATGTTGACCCACCGTTCCGTTTTATGTTGACCCACCATTCCGGGTTGTTGACCCACCCCTGTCAATGAGGTTTGGACTTCGGCGCCGTTGGTAATTCCGGGATGTTGACCCACCTGGGATGTATAATCCTGGAAATCGTCTGGAATGACATTCCGGGATGTTGACCCACCTAAAGGCAATAGAGATAAGCGCTTTTTGCAGTCATTTGCTCCCAAATAAACCAGGGAGCCATGGCACAAAAGCCTATTGTAATGGAACAATTAAAGCAGCTTGTTCAGCTTAAAAAGGATGGAATTGGTATTCGGGAAATGACGCGTCGTTTGGGCATCAGTCGCAACAGTGTGCGCAAATACCTTGCGTTACTGCACAAAAATGAGGATACGCAGCCCGATGAGCCACTGACCAACAAAGCTCTGGCAGATACTTCGTATGGCAATGACAGCATGGTTCATGATGCCGAGCGAATGCAGGAACTGATCATTCATTTTCAATCGGCGAGTGTAGAAGTAGGCAAGCGCAATGTTACCCGACAATTGCTCTGGAAGGAATATTTAGAACAACACCCGGACGGCTATGGGTATAGCCAATATTGCCATCATCTTGGCGAGTTCCTGAAGAACAGGGACCTATCCATGCACCTGGAATACCGGGCTGCCGATATGATCATGGTCGACTTTGCCGGTAAAAAGCAGCACTACACGGATTTGTCCACCGGCGAGCGGATGGAATGTGAGGTCTTCGTCACCATTCTGCCCTTTAGCGGCCTTATCTTCTGCCTGGCGGTGGCTTCCCAGCGGACAGCTGACTTTATCCGCTGTATTAACGCCATGCTGCGGTATTACGCCGGTGTGGTAGCGACGATCCTCTGCGACAACCTGAAGACAGCCGTCATCCGGCCGGATAAGTATGAGTCGAGGGTGGCCAGTTGCTGTTTGGTCAGGTTCCGGGATGGGGAGCACTCGATTTGCTCGATGGTAGCTGGCAGCCTCATCTTAGCCAGTTTCAGGTAATAGGCCGCCTTCTCATTGATATTTTTTTTTCAATCATAGTTAATAGGTCAGGATAAACCTGACTAATAGACTATGAAATATAAGTTTAACAGCAATCTTAATTGCGAATACAGTGTATTCGCAATACTTCTTCAATCATTCGTTCTCGGTTTCTTTTGAATTGATATAGGCCTTCTCCATCAGCCTTTTTACTTCTTTACTGTTATTGTTGTACATATAATTCCAAGACTTCCTTATCCTGTCATTTTCAATCTGCTCTAGCTTGATTTCCTTTTGGTTATCACTGTAATGAATCTCCCATTTATAGATATCGGTCAGGAAAAGCATAATAGCCATCCACAAAAACCAGCGGCTGAAAACCACTTTGTAAAACAGCTTGACATCCTGTTCAGGAAATAGCAGTATCTGGAATATCCTGACCATACTTTTTGGCTGGGTGCCAATTATCAGCTTTATATCAGGGAAGCCCTTTTGCATAATCTGTTGGATAGGCTTGGTATCCGTTGTTACCGAAACGTAACCCTTCGGCCAACTGGGTCTTGACTTTTGGTAATGTTAGGGTTTAAATTTGTGTCATGAGACACCATGAACAAAACAGGACCGAGCGGCTTGCCATGGTGGAGTCCTGGCGTCAAAGCGGTCTTTCAATAAAGGCCTACTGCGATCTCCACCACCTCAGTAATTTATACTTTTCAGTATTGGCACCAAAAGTCCAGGGAGGTCCTCAGCCCTCCTACATCCGCTGCAGGGCCAGCATTTCTTCCCCTGCGTCTAACCAGGCCTTCTTCCACGAAAGGTGGAGACCTTCCTGGAAACGGGGACAAGACAGGTATTCAGATGGGAAAGGCTTAACTTTGGTCCCCCATTATGGATCGTCAAAACATCAAGAACCTTTCGCTGGAGCAAATCCGGGAATATTTCAGCCAGGTCGGCGAAAAACCATTCCGGGCGGATCAGGTATTCCAGTGGCTTTGGCAAAAGCATGCCTCCGGATTTGGGGAAATGACCAATCTTCCCGCATCGCTGCGGTCTTCCCTGGAACAGCATTTTGATTTGCATGCCTTGCGCGAAGATTTGGTGCAGGTTAGCGAGGATGGTACGGTTAAAACCCGTTTCATCCTGCATGATGGAGATTTGGTAGAGGGAGTCATGATCCCTTCTGGGGAGCGGTCCACCGCCTGCATTTCCTCCCAGGTGGGATGCAGTCTGGGGTGCAGGTTTTGCGCAACCGGTTATATGGGGAAAAAGAGGAATCTGGATTTTGATGAAATCTTTGACCAGGTGGCCCTGATCAACCGGCAGTCCCTGGCGCGCCAGGATCGTAAGCTGACCAACATTGTGCTCATGGGAATGGGGGAACCCCTTTTGAACTATAACAACGTACTGAAAGCCATCGGCAGGATCACCGCCCCGGACGGGCTGGCCATGTCGCCCCGAAGGATCACGCTTTCCACTGCGGGGATCGCCAAGATGATCCGGAAATTGGGGGAGGATCAGGTGAGGTTCAACCTGGCCCTCTCCCTGCATGCCGGAAATGATGAAAAACGTTCCAGGATCATGCCGATCAATGACTCCAACGGGCTGGATTCCCTGGTCCTGGCCCTGAATGAATTTTACCGGCTCACTCACAATGATATCACCTTTGAATATATCCTGTTGAAGGATTTCAATGATTCCGAAAAGGACGCGGAAGACCTGATCCGGATCTATCGGAAAGTCCCGGTCAAGGTGGTCAATGTGATCCAGTATAATAGTATTGATCAGGGAGGCTTTTCCGGTACGGGGGAAAAAAGAACCGAAGAGTTCATGGCTTACCTGTCGAACAACCGGGTCAATGCCAGGCTGCGCAAAAGCAGGGGCAAGGACATCGATGCGGCATGCGGGCAGCTGGCCAATAAAACCACCGCAGGTTCTTTGCTTTAAATTCCCCCTGGATCCCTTTCTTTCCTGCCATCCCCCAGACCTTTAGATTCAAGAATTCCAATATATTTATGGAGAATCGTTCATCCTGCCAGGATCCCATCGGCAAGCCCTGATGGGAATGGTTTATGATTGGTCCCCTTTCCCCAGACGGGTGGTTTTGGGTATATTTGCACCCCGTATAATTCATGCCTTCCCCTGAAAAAATCAATGGTGCTGCCAATTTGTCCTCCGCCGGAGAGGATGGTCAGATTGCTGTGTCCGGAGCCAGGGTTCATAACCTCAAGAATATTGATATCAGCCTGCCCAAGAACAGGCTTGTAGTCATTACCGGGATCAGCGGAAGCGGGAAGTCTTCCCTGGCCTTTGATACCATCTACGCAGAAGGGCAGCGCAGGTACATGGAAAGTTTTTCTGCCTATGCGAGGCAGTTCATCGGGGATATGGAACGCCCTGACGTCGATGAGATCACCGGCCTTTCCCCTGTAATATCCATTGAACAAAAGACCACCAATAAAAACCCCCGGTCCACGGTGGGTACGGTGACCGAAATCTATGACTTCCTCAGGCTTCTTTTCGCCCGGATCGGGGAGGCATTTTCATACAATACCGGTAAAAAAATGACCCGGTATTCTGAGGAGGATGTCGTGGAAACCCTGCTTCGGAATTTTCCGGATTCCAAACTGGACCTATTGGCCCCCCTGGTCCGGGGAAGGAAGGGGCATTACCGGGAATTATTCGATCAGTTCCGCAGACAGGGTTACCTCAAGATGCGCGTGGACGGAAAGATCATGGATCTGAAGGACCGCATGCAGGTGGACCGGTACAAGATCCATGACATTGAGCTCGTGGTGGACCGGATCCAGGTCCGCGGGGATGCCCGGGCCAGGATCTCCCAAAGCGTGACGAAGACTTTCCAGCTTGGAACCGACCTTATGTTCGTCCTGGATGAGCGCGGGAAACTGACCCAGTTCAGCAAACGGTACATGTGCCCGGAAACCGGCATTTCCTATGAAGAGCCATCCCCCAATACCTTTTCCTTCAATTCACCCTATGGAGCCTGCCCGAAATGCCGGGGACTGGGGAGGATTTACCAGATCAACCTCGATGCGGTCATACCGGACGATTCCCTGTCCATCAATGAGGGCGGCATCGCTCCCCTGGGTGAAGCCAGGGACAATTTCAGTTTCAAGCAGGTCCGCCAGCTGGCCAAAAAATATAAATTTTCCCTTACGGCCCCTGTACGCGATATCCCCAGGAAGGCCCTCAATGTCCTGTTATACGGGGATGAAAGAGGAAGCCTGGAAATCGATATGAATTTTGGGGAGAATGGCAATTCCACCTACAAGACGGAATACGAGGGGGTGGTGCGGATGGTGATGCGGTATTTCCAGGAAACCACCTCGGATTTTGTCCGCAACTGGGCCGAGGATTTCATGATGCTTTCTCCCTGTCCCGTCTGTAAGGGGACCAGGCTCAAAACGGAGAGCCTTTGGTTCAGGGTGGATGGCCGCAATATTTACGAACTGGGAGAGATGGACCTCTCCTCCCTGGCTTCCTGGTTCAGGGGTATTGAGCCCCGCCTGGACACCCGGCAAAATACCATTGCCCGGGATGTCCTCAAGGAGATTCGGGAACGGTTGGGTTTCCTGCTCCGTGTGGGCCTCAGTTACCTGACCCTGAACCGGCCCACCCGGTCCCTCAGCGGCGGGGAATCCCAAAGGATCCGGCTGGCGACCCAGATCGGTTCCCAGCTGATGGGCATCACCTATATCCTGGATGAGCCCAGCATCGGGCTTCACCAAAGGGATAACCACCGGCTCATCGATGCCCTGAAAAGCCTCCGGGACATGGGCAATACGATCCTCGTTGTGGAGCATGACCGGGATATCATGCTTCACGCAGATTATCTGGTAGATGTGGGCCCAGCTGCAGGCATCCACGGAGGGCATATCGTGGCTGAAGGCACTCCGGGCCAGCTCCTGGGCCTTGATACCGCCACATCCCAATTTCTGAATGGGACCCGGAGCATCCCGGTTCCCGCTCTCCGCCGGAAGGGCAATGGAAACTCCCTGGTCCTCAGGGGCGCCAGGGGAAACAACCTGAAAAAGGTTACCCTGCGCCTCCCTTTGGGAACCCTGATTTGTGTCACAGGCGTTTCGGGGAGCGGGAAATCCTCCCTGATCAATGAGACCCTGTACCCCATCCTTTCCAAACATTGCTACGGGTCCCGGATGATTCCCCTGGAATATAATTCCATTGAAGGGCTTGAGCTGATCGACAAGGTCATTGAGATCGACCAGTCTCCGATTGGCAGGACCCCCAGAAGCAATCCCGCCACCTATTGCGGATTTTTTACCGATATCCGGCAACTTTTTGCTGCCGTTCCGGAATCCAAGATCCGGGGCTATACGCCCGGCCGCTTCTCCTTCAATGTGAAAAGCGGCAGGTGCGATGTTTGTGAAGGGGCCGGTATGCGGGTAATTGAAATGAACTTTCTGCCGGACGTCAATGTTCATTGTGAAAAATGCAATGGCAGGAGGTATAACCGGGAAACCCTGGAGATCCATTATAAGGGAAAATCCATCTCGGACGTCCTGGATATGACAGTGGATGAGGCGGTGGAATTTTTCACAGCGGTCCCCAGCCTCTACCGGAAGATCAGGGTCCTCCAGGATGTAGGGCTGGGATACATCACCCTGGGACAGTCCGCGGTCACCCTGAGCGGGGGAGAGGCCCAGCGGGTCAAGCTGGGTACCGAGCTTTCCAAGAAGGATACCGGGAAGACGGTGTATATCCTGGATGAGCCGACCACCGGGCTGCATTTTCAGGACATTCAACTGTTGCTCAACGTACTGGGAAAGTTGGTGGACCGGGGCAATACCGTTATCATCATCGAGCATAACCTGGACGTGATCAAGACAGCCGATTGGCTCGTCGATCTGGGCCCCGAGGGGGGACAGGGAGGAGGTGAGATCCTTTTTACCGGGTCTCCGGAAGCCCTGGCAAAAAGCGGAGTGGGGTTTACCGCGCCCTTCCTGAAGAAGGAACTCGGGCTTTGAGGCTCCGGTCTGCTCTGACCAATAAATCCTAAATTGCGGTGGATGTTCGCAAGTTCCCGGACCAATTTTGGGGTGGCAGCCCTGGTAGTTTCCTTTTCCCTGTTTTCCTGCAACAATGATGTCACCCTTTGCGAATCTTCCTCCCAATCCCTGCTGGGCATCGGATTTGACCAGGTGGTGAACGGAGCGGCCACAGATACCCTGCTTCCGGCTGTCGTCATCTTCGGAACCGGGCATCCGGACAGCCTGTACAATGGATTACCCAACAGTACCGTCGCCCTTTCCCTGGATCAGAACCGGGATTCCAGCATCTTCTATATCAACCCCGATACGACGGGAGCAGGGGATACCGTACTCATCCGTTATTCCCGGAAGCTCCATTTGGTATCCCCGGCCTGTGGATTCGTCACTTTTTTCCATATCGATACCATCCAGGCGACCAACCATCATATTGATTCCGTAGCCCTTCAAACCCGAGACATCAACACCACCCATGTGGAAAACGTCCTCCTTTTCTATTAGCCTGCTGCTTTGGGTCCAGGTAGGTTGCCGCGCCCAGAGCGACAGCGGGGTGGCCCGTTACGGCCTCAGGGTGGGGCTGGACCTGAGCCGTTTTGTCATGGATTACCTGCAACCCAACCGGAGGGATTTGGGGTTCTCGGCGGACCTCCAGGTCGCCCAGAACCTTTTTGTTGCCGGGGAAGGGGGATGGGCCACCGGGTCTATCAGCAATACTCCCGTATTTGATTATAGGGAGTCGGGATATTTCTGGAAAATCGGGGCCGATTACAACCTGTTGCCCCATGATCAGCCCGGGGAAAATAACATCATTTACGGGGGCCTCCGGATCGGCCATTCGGATTTCAACCAGTCAGCATCAGGGTTCCAGATCTCCGATGGATACTGGGGCAATGTGAATGGCTCCCTTCCCCTGCGCCGGGAATCCGCAACGTGGCTGGAGGTTCTAGCCGGGATGAAGATCGAGGCGCTGAAAAATTTTTTCATTGGCTGGTCGGTACGGGAAAGAATCCTTTTCAGGAGCGTGGTGGATCCGGTCCTGACTCCATATGTGATACCCGGATTCGGGAAGGGATCTGCAGCATCAGCCTTTGATGTGGATTATTCGATTTATTACCGGATCCCAATCCTTAAAATCCGGGTCCGGCCGAAACTTCCCAATCCCCCGCCCCCGGTTCCCGGACACCGTTCCCCCGGGTAATCCCGGGATCCCGCACTCCAGGTCCTTTTTCAACCCATTTCCGGGCCTTCATTCAGGGTGACGGAAGTTTTGCCGGATGGCCTGGAGGTTCCTGGTGCTTCTCATTTTCGATCTGTCGGGCAACTTCCCCGACACTGACGGGCTTTTTCTGGTCATCCAGGTCCAGGACAACCGCATATCCGAACCCATTACCGGCCTCACGGATGGCATCGACCAGCTTTTGCTGGTCGCTGCTGAGCCTTTTGCCATCTGCCTGGGACCAGGTTTCCCGGGCGCAAAGGCAGCCCAGGGAGGGGGTCTCGGGATAATAGGTTGCGCCCAGGTAATAGGAAGGATCGATGGTTGTTCCATGGGCGATGATGGCCGTTCTTCCTGCCTGACCGGCATAAAATGCCTCCAGGGCGGGGGAATATAGGGCTGCACCGGGGGGCAAAATCCCCTTATACCGGGTCAGGGTCCATACCGTGTCTGCCGGATCATGGGTGGCAAAAAAGCTGTCGGGAGGGATCTCGAAGGGCAGGGAAAGCTGGATATCCTCCGTCGGACCGATGAACTGGCTGGAGGATTTGGCGAACCCGTCCATGCGAAAAACCCCCTGGGGCGTATTTCCGTTCGTGAGATAGAAAGGAAGCCCGGTAATGGACAAGGCGAGCTGGGGTACCGCGAAAAGATGGCCGGATGAATCCCGGATGAAGGAGCCATCCGGTTTTCGGACCAGGGCGATCCCGGGGTATTGGCGGTTCTTCCTCTGGAAGCTGTAGAGGACCGTATACCCCGGTGCGAAATCGGGACTGAGCCAACGCTCCAGATCAGGGTGGGAGTTTTTTGCAGGGTCCGGCCTCAGGCGGTCAAAAAGCATGCGAAGGACGGGGTCAGATGGAATGGAATCCCGGGGAAATGAACTTTGAAGCAGCCGCATCAGGGAAGAGGCAGAAGCTGCTTTGGCCTGAATGAGGTATTCCGCAGCCAGGGCAAAAATTTCAGGATCCCGGGTATGGAGCATCAGGCTGCGGACCTGGGAAACGAACCGGGTGGGAAAATTTGAATAGACCAGTTCCAGGATCCCCCGCTGGAAATAGTTGGACCTGCGACCTATGGTGGAAAATGCTTCATGGAGCTTCTCTTCCGCTGAAGCAGCATGATACCGGATCAGTTCCATGGGCCAGAAGGCATTCTCCCAGTTTTCTTCATTATCGGGATTCAGATCATATTGGAGGTTGGCCTCGATATCCCAGTTGACCAGTTCCTCGAGGAGCTTGGTCCGGGCCAACCGGGTGGTGGTGGGAGCATAAACCGATAATGAATCCGGTGCGGCCATCCCCTGGGCGGCAAGGTTTCCGCAAGTACCAAATATCAGGAAACCGGAGAGGGCCCAATGCCTGAGCATAAAAGCAGGTTAAGATAAGATCATTTTCAGGTGGGGGATGCCGTCCTCCAGGTAAGGTTCCCCCACCTGGGCAAACCCGAAAGCGGCATAAAAATCTTCCAGGTATTTCTGGGCCCCGATATAAACCGGCTGTTTGCCATAAAGCTCATAAAGGGTTTTGATTGCCTGGGCCATCAGGAGCTTCCCAATGCCGGACCTCCTGAGGTTTTTGGGGACAACAACCCTGCCGACGGAAAGGTATGGACCAACCAGTCCCTTGTCGAAGAGCCTCGCATAAGCTGCCAATTCTCCCTGGCTCCATCCCGTCAGGTGAATCGCATTGGAGTCCATGCCATCCAGGTCCAGGAAAACACATTGCTGCTCTACGACGAACACTTCGCTACGCAGCCGGAGCAAGGCATAGATTTCTTCCGGGGGAAGGCTTTCGAAAGCCGAGATCTTCCAGTGAATTTCCATAGGCTACCTCCCGATCGAGGGGAATACCGGAAGGCTTTTGAGGCCTTCCGGTGAAACCGCCTGCACTGCAAAGAAATAATTATCCCGGGAATAAGGAAGCATCATTTGCAAATCCCTGGTGAAGAACCTTTTCTGCCACATCGGCTGGTCCGTCTCCCGCATCAGTACAATATACCCTGCGGCACGGCCGGTTGCCGGAGGGTCCCAGGAAAGCCTGGAATAGTTGCTGAGCCTGGAAACATCAATCTTCACTCCCCTTGGAACAGATGGGGCCGCAGCCAGGCAGGCCACCGTGGCCAGGTTGAGGCAGGTGTTCTTTCTCAGGTACTCAAAGTCCATGAATTTGGGCAGGTCGCCGTATTCGATCCCCTTTTCGGTCCGGGGGTCCTGATGCTGGTGGTCATAGTTTTCGTAATACGTGGTAAGCCTGACGGCGGGGTACCCCTGGGCGGCGAAGGGAAGGTGGTCGCCTCCTCTGAGGAATCGGTCCGGCCTGTAAATCAGCACGACCTTGAGGTTATCCACATAATCCTCGCAAATTTTCTTGATATAGCGGGCCAATTCCCTGGACCTGCTGTCATTTTCCCCGGACAGGGCCCTCCGGGAGGCAGCCATGGCAGGAGTTTCCTTCATCGGGATTCCTTCGCTGAATACCCGGACCCGCCCATTGTCCACCAGATCGGTTCCGCTCGCGTTATTCTGTCCGATCATGTCGTTGTTGATCATGGCCCTCAGATCCCAGGAACTGTCCCTGGCCAATGCCGCCAGATGCCTGGAGCCGAAAAGACCCTGCTCCTCCCCGGTGAAGGCCACAAACATGATGGTGGCCGGAAAAGGTTGCCGGCTCAGGATCCGCGCCATTTCCAGGAGGGCGGCAACACCGCTTGCGTCGTCATTGGCTCCCGGGGAAGGTTTTTCTGAGTCCATCACATCGGTCCTCCTGCTGTCCAGGTGGCCGCTGACCAAAAATATCCTGTGGTCCGAGGGGTCCGTGCCGGAAAGGGTCGCAATGACATTGACCAGTTCAGCAGGCTGGTACGAAATTCTGGTGGAACTGTCCGGTTTCTGGAGCCACCGGTCCATCCAAACCGCCATTCTGCCCCCCGACCCGCGGGCGTCCTGCAGCAATTGCGCTTCAACCCAATCGCGGGCTGCCCCAATTCCTTTTTTCCGGCTCGTCTGGATGCTGAAAGTCTGGCGGGTGCCAAAACTGACCAGCTTGTCGATATCCTCCCGCAGATTGGTTTCCGAGACCTGATTCACCATCTGGGCTATCAGGGGATTTCGGGCCGGATAAACATTCTGGGCTTTGCTGTCTGCCGGGAACAGGACTGGATAAATCAGCAGGGAAACCATCCACTTCATGGTGAAAGTTGGTTTAAGGTCAATCCTATTTTCAATATCCCCTTCCTTCAACCCGGCTCCATTGCTGCCGGGGAAGACCCGGCTGCACCCGTTCCAGACCCCGCCTTTTCCATTTTCAACCTCATGATCCCGGCAATGGATTCGGCCCTGGTCCTGGCAATTTCGGCGACAGGACCTGAAAAATGCTCATCGATGGTCCGGGAGAAAAGCGCGAGCCACCGTTCAAAATGTTCAGGCTTCAACCGCTCTTTCGCGTTGAGCCGGAAATGCGGTTCCATGGCATTGCGGGAATATTTGCCGGCATCCAGCAGCACGGTCTCCCAGAAATCGTACATCACCGGCAGGTGGTGGTCCCAATCCACCCGGGCGATTTCATGGAAAAAATATCCGATCACCGGATCCGGCTTCACCTTTTCATAGAAGGAATCCACCAGAAGGCGGATATCCCCTGGAGACCTGATATCCGGCCTGGCAAAGGCCTCATCCTTTCCCGGAGGTTCAGGTTCCATCACGGTTTCGGGGGGATGAAGGACTGGTTGGTCACCGGCGGTGCGGTGGGAATGGTGATCACATTGAACGGGAAAGCCACCTGCTTGTGGCAATTGTTGCAGGTATTGGTCAACAGCATAAATGCAGTTTTGAATTGGTCGGGCCTGCGCAGGGCAATGGCTTCGGTCAGGCTATCCAGCGCGGGATAAATCATGGGCAATTGTTGGACTTCAGGCCTGCCCCGGACCAGGTTGATTGCAGTTCCAAAGGATTCCCGGATCTCTCCCAGTTCGAAGGAGGCCAGGGGCCAGTTGGAATGAAGACCACAGAACCAGAGTTTGGCATGATGGAGCTGGATACTGGTCATCAGCTCCCCCAGGCCAGGACTGTACTCCTGCCTCATGGTCCGGATGGAATCGCCCAGGTTGCGGATTTGCATCTGCATCTGGTAGATTTGGTCATTTACAGTCCGGGATGGGTGAGAACAGGAGGCCAGCAAGCAAAAAAAACCGGCCCAAACAAACAGAGGAACCCTTTTTCGCATAAAGAAAAACATTTAAGGCAGGACGTAAAATTAGGGATAAAGGAAAAACATCCCCACCCATTTAATTTAATTTAATATTTCAAAAAGGGAACCGGTGATTTAACATTCAGACCCTCCATTGGCATTCCACGGCATTCAATAACCGTATTTGGTTCCCCAGAGCCCCCGCAGCCTTTTTCGCAATTCTTCCTCCCTCGGGTTGGCTCCCGGGTCAAAGAGGGGAGTTCCCGCTATTTCCGGCGGCAGGTATTCCTGGGCAGAGAAGTTGCCTTCGAAATCATGGGAATACGCATATCCCTTCCCGTATCCTTCTTTTTTCATCAGCCCGGTGGGCGCGTTTCGCAGGTGCAGGGGAACGGCAAGGTCCCCTTTCAGGGCGACCTGGTCCAGGGCTTTGGAGATGGCCAGGTAACTGGCATTGCTTTTCGGGCTGCAGGCCAGGTAAACTGCGCATTGGGAAAGGATGATCCGGGCTTCTGGATATCCAATGGCATGAACTGCCTGAAATGTATTGTTGGCCAGGACCAGGGCGGTGGGATTGGCATTGCCGATATCCTCGGAAGCCAGGATCACCATCCTGCGGGCGATGAATTCCACATCCTCTCCGGCCTCGATCATCCGGGCCAGCCAGTAGACCGCAGCGTTGGGGTCACTCCCTCTCATGGACTTGATGAAAGCCGAAATGATATCGTAATGCTGTTCTCCTTTCTTGTCATACAGGACCACCCGGCGCTGGGCCAGTTCCATCACGAGGGCATCCGTCACCACCAGTTCGGGTTGGCCGGAAAGATTGTCCACCGCCAGTTCCAGGAGGTTATAAAGCTTCCTGGCGTCCCCGCCTGAAAGCCGGATCAGGGCTCCGGTCTCTGAAAGGCGGATCGGGAGACCGCTCAATTTCACGTCCCGGGTGAGGGCGATCCGGAGTAATTTTTCCAGGTCGGATTCCTGAAGGGGCTTGAGGAGGAAGACCTGGCAGCGGGAAAGCAGGGCGGAATTCACTTCAAAGGAAGGATTCTCCGTGGTAGCCCCGATCAGCGTGATCACCCCTTTTTCCACCGCCCCGAGAAGCGCGTCCTGCTGGCCCTTGTTGAACCGGTGGATCTCATCGATGAACAGGACGGTTCCCGGAGCACTCCGGGCTTCTTCAATGACTTCACGGACCTCCCTGACGCCGGAGGAAATGGCGCTGAGGGTATGGAATGGCCTGCCCAGCTCCCTGGAGATCAGGTAGGCAATGGTGGTTTTTCCCACACCGGGAGGACCCCAGAGGATCATGGAGGGAATCCGGTGCTGGGTGATGGACTGCCGCAGCACGCTGCCCGGGCCGGTGAGGTGCTCCTGCCCCAGCAGATCTTCCAGTTTCTGGGGCCTGAGTCTTTCAGCCAGGGGAGGTAGCGTGGATTCCATAATCAGGAAGGGCTGGCGGAAGGGGAGGGCGGTTCGCTCAATGGGCACCGTCATTTTCACGCAGGAATTCCAGGATTTCCCTGGCTTCCTGGTCCGAAACCTGAACGGCCATCTGGGTATGGTATTGGTCGAGCAGGGCTTTAGCCACGGGATCGGTAGCGGTCATGTCGTTGGGGTCGGTGATCATATTCATGATCCATTCCGGGGTCCGGATCTGGGTGACCCCCTTCAGGCCGGGCCCAATCAGTTTTTCATCAGTTGATTTATGACATACGATGCATTTGGACTGGAACAGGGCGGACCCCTGGCCGGCCATGGCCGTGTCCAGGGGACCCAGTTTGACGTCAGTGAACTTCCCGACTCCCTTGCTGTCGCTTTTGGCCGTAACGTCGACGGAGGGGGTGTTGTCCATGGTGGAACTGTCCTGGCTGCCGTTGGAGACAGGCTGGTTTTCAGCGCTGTTATTCCCGGAATGGTTTCCACAGCCCATGAAAGCGAGTCCCAGGAAAAGGAGGGGGATCAGGAAAACTTTTTTCGTCATGTTTGTTTATTAAGGATTTTTCAGTTCAGGAATAACCATCCGGGAAAGATCCTGGGAACCCAGGTAAAAGGATCCGGATTGCATTTCATTTACCAGATTCTGAATGCTCCAGGAACTCATCATCAGTTTCAGATTTTCCCTGAAGGGAATAAATTCCCGGTGGACCGGGCAGGGATGCAATTCGGAGCATTGGTCAAGGCCCAGAATGCAGCGTTGGAACCAATGGTCGCACCGGAACAATTCCAGGATCCGGCGGAGGGGGACATCAGTTCCCTCTTTTTCCACGAAAAAACCGCCGCTCGGTCCCTTAGAGGATCGGATGATGCGCGCCCTGACCAGGGTTTGGAGGATCTTGGCTGTGAAATGCTCCGGGGACTGAATTTCCCGCGCCACCTCCTTCAATCCGGGCTTCATTCCATCCGCTGAACGGATCGCAATATAGACCGTCGCCCGGACTGCGTACTGGCAGGTTTTAGAAAGCATGATCGGGGGTTAACCAGTAAATGCTGACCAGGGTCCTCACCGCTAATTTAGAACAATTAGCCAAACCCCGCATTTTTGAGGGGGGTAACCGGGATCAGGTTTGGGCAGGAGGTTCTTTGAAATGATCCCGGTATTTCCTGAGGTAATACCAGGTCATCAGGACATGGATCACGAAAAGAAGAGAAGTGAACAGCAGGAAGAAAAAAGCGTACTCAACATAAACCAGGTCCACCTTTTTCTGGGCGGCGAAGGATTTGAAGAATTTGGTGTTCAGCAGGGAAACCAGGAGCACCAGGGCCATCAGGGAGGTCCCTCCGAAGCAGATGATGGAGTTCACCCGGAGCCAGTCCCGGACCTTCGGGGCGATATCCTGGCCGTTCCGCAGGACGAGCCTTCCGAACACAATGCTGAGGTTGGTATAGATCAGCATGCAGATCACAATGAACAGGACCAGGAGCATGGAAGGCTGGAACCCGACAGCTCCGAAGCTGAACAGGATATCAAGCAGGAAAAACAGCGCGAGCCCGTTGAGGATGATGCCCAGAATCCGGTATACCCTGTACCGTTTATGGCCTGAATCCAAGGGTATTTGCTCCACCATGACCTTATGTATTCAGCCTGAGATTCAGTTCCTTTAACTGGGTTTCACCGATCGGGGAAGGAGCGTCCAGCATCATGTCCCTGCCGCTGTTATTTTTTGGAAACGGAATGTAGTCCCGGATGCTTTCAGAGCCCCCCAGCAAGGCGCAAAGCCGGTCGAATCCGAAAGCGATCCCGCCATGGGGAGGAGCGCCATAATCAAAGGCTCCCAGCAGGAATCCGAATTTCCGGCTGGATTCCTCCGGACCCAGTCCGAGGGCCTCGAACATCCGTTCCTGGACTTCCCTGCGGTGGATCCGGATGGATCCCCCGCCCAATTCAGTCCCGTTCACGACCAGGTCGTAGGCGTTTGCCCGGATCTGGTAATAGGGATGGGCATAAGGTGTGCCCCGGACCGGGGACCTGTTTGCTGGAGCCATCAGCCTGGGGAGATCCGCTTCCCCGGGAGCGGTGAACGGATGGTGGCGGGCCGACCAGCCACCGGACTCCGCGTTGAACTCGAACAGGGGAAAATCCACCACCCAGAGCGGCCTGAACTGATCCGGATCCCGGAGGCTGGCATTTTGCCCGAGCCGTATCCTCAGTTCAGCCATGGCTTTGCGGGTGAGGTCCTCAGGTCCTGCGAGGATCAGCACCAGGTCCCCGGGAGAAGCTTGGGAAAACCTGGCCAGTTCTTCGAGCCCGGTTGCAGTAAAAAACTTGTCGAAACTGCTTTTAGGGGGTCCTGCGGCCGGGAAACGGAGGTGGGCCAAACCCTTCATGCCGATCTGGGGCCGCTTCACCCAGTCCGTGAGCAAATCCAGTTCGCTTCGGGAGGTTTCAGAACCTCCGGGTACCACCAGGGCAATTACGGTCTCGGCCTCATCCATCACCCTGAACCCGGTTTCCTTTTGGTGCAGGGGGGAATGCTGCAATTCCGGCTCGAAGGAGGGATAGGCTCCCTGCGGAGCTTTCAGATTGACCAACCTCATCTGGAACCGGATATCCGGCTTGTCGTTGCCATAGCGCCACATGGCCTCTTCCCAGCTCATTCGGGGGAAGGAGCCTTCGAAATCCAGTCCCCTGACTTCCCTGAAAATGGTGCGGATCAGCCCTTCGAACATTTCCAGGATGTCCTTTTGTTCCACGAAAGCCATTTCGCAATCGATCTGGGTGAACTCAGGTTGTCGGTCCGCCCGGAGATCCTCATCCCGGAAGCATTTGACGATCTGGTAATACCGGTCCAAGCCGCTCACCATGAGGAGTTGCTTGAAAGTTTGGGGCGACTGGGGAAGGGCATAGAATTCACCCGGATTCATCCGGCTGGGCACCACGAAATCCCGGGCCCCCTCCGGTGTGGACTTGATCAGAAAGGGCGTTTCGATGTCCAGGAATCCCTGTTGGTGCAGGTATTCCCGGGTGACCCGGTTCACCTGATACCGGAGCTCCAGGTTCTTTCTCAGGATGCTCCTGCGCAGGTCCAGGTAACGGTATTTCATCCGCAGGTCGTCTCCGCCGTCGGTTTGATCTTCAATCGTAAACGGAGGGGTCCTGGAAGGGTTCAGGACAATGAATTCCTCTACCGCGATTTCAATCTCCCCGGTGGAAATCTGGGGATTTTTGTTGCTTCTTTCAACCACCCTGCCCCGGACCCGGATCACAAATTCCCGGCCGGGGGATTCCCGTTCCAGGGTCTCCTTCAGGTTTTCTCCAAGGACCAGCTGGGTGATACCATAACGGTCCCGTAGATCCATGAATGTGATCGCTCCGAACTTCCGGATGGCCTGGATCCATCCGGAAAGCGTTACTTCCTGACCCTGATCGGTAAGCCTCAATGCCCCGCAGGTATGGGTTCTGTACATGTCCTTGTTCAGGTTTCCCGGAATGGGATTGGCCGGCGCAAAGATAACAACAAATGCCCAGCGGCTGCAGGATGATCAGGGAAGTTCCAGCTCCAGGTTGTCGTAGGCCAGATGGATTCCTTCCGGAAGCTGGGCTTCCACTTCGCGGTGGAGGCCCAGCTGGTGGCTGATATGGGTCAGCCAGGTCTGGGGATGACCCAGTTGTCGGGACATGTCGATGGCTTCGCTCAGGTTGAAATGCGAGATGTGCTTTTCCCGGCGAAGGGCATTGAGCACCAGGACCCGGGTCCCGGTGATCTTGGAATGTTCTGAAGGGGAGATGTGGTTGGCATCGGTGATATAGGTGAAGTCCCCGATGCGGAACCCGAGCACCGGCATCTGGTGGTGCATCACCTGGATGGGATGGATGGTAATCCCTCCGATTTCGAAGGGTTTGCCCTCAATCGCCTGCAGGCTGATTTCCGGAACCCCGGGATATTTCTTTTCCGCGAAGGCATAGGGAAATTCGTTGCGGATCACCTGCTGGGTGGATTCGGTGGCATAAACATCCACCGGGGCCTGCTGGAAATAATTGTAGGCCCTCACATCGTCCATCCCGGCGATATGATCTTTATGGGGATGGGTGATCAGGATGGCGTCCAGGCGCTTCACCCCCGCCCGCAGCATCTGGTAGCGGAAATCCGGTGTGGTGTCGATCACGATATGGAGACTCCCCACCTGGACCAGGACGCTGCTGCGAAGCCTTTTATCCAGGGGATCCGGGGATTGGCAAACCGGGCAGGGGCAAGCGATCATCGGCACCCCGGAAGAAGTGCCTGTGCCTAAAAATGTGACTTTCAACCGATCTTTTTTGAAGGATGATCCGGGTCAGTCCTCCAGGTCCCCGGTCTGGTTGGCCAGCGGGGTCTGGGCAGCCTTGAGGGATTGGCTGAGCAACTTCTGCGAATCCAGGGTGAGCTGGTCAAAGGGAATATCCAGCAGGGGAAGGATGTCCAGCAGCGTGTTGATCCGGCCTTCCTGGCTCAGGAATCTGTTCACGACCACGACCTTCCGGTCCTCCAGGATGCAATAGCCCGAGTTGAAGGTTCCCTTTTCGTACCGGAGGATATATCCCGCCTCGTCAAAAAGCCTCTCCAGGCGGGTGAGGGTCTGGGCATTATACCGGATGATCATGGCGGTGGATTACGGTATCAAATTTACAAATTCCCACCGGATTGCGGCATGGGTATTCCCGAAGATCAACGGACCAATTCCACTTTTCCCACCCGGGAACCGCCTGAAGGATCCGTGAGGTAGATCAGGTAGATCCCGTTGCCCATGGAGGTATGGCGGGTGACGGTGATCCCGTCCGTTTTGAAATCTTCGCCGGCCAGATCCTCCTCAAAGACGGTCTCCCCCCGCATGCTGACCATCCTCAGATGGATCCTGGACGGGGACCATCCCCCGGG
Source organism: Chitinophagaceae bacterium (assembly GCA_025451655.1). Lineage (GTDB taxonomy): Bacteria > Bacteroidota > Bacteroidia > Chitinophagales > Chitinophagaceae > JANWKA01. The sequence continues at coordinate 19,873 of JANWKA010000113.1, forward strand.
CTGGATCCGGAAGAACCGGTTGGCCGGGTTGGGATAGACCTTGAAATCATTTTCCTCACCGCCTCCAAAATCCACGGATACTGTCCTGGAATAGGTTGCATTTCCGTCAAAATCCACCTGCCGGAGCCGGTAAAAATTAATTCCGGAAAGGGGATGCCGGTCCAGAAAGGAATAGGCGTTCTCCTCCTGGGAATTTCCCGCTCCTTTAACGGTGCCGATCCGGAGGAAATCCGAAGCGTTTCCGCTCCGCTCCACTTCGAAATGGTCGTTGTTATTTTCGGAGCCGGTCACCCAGTCCAGCCGGGCCACGGTGTCCTGGCGGTTGGCGTCAAAGGTGACCAGGTTTACGGGAAGAATGGCCAAAAGGCCGTAAACCTGGACTTTATTCGAAAAGGTGGCAACATAAACTTTCCCGTTGGCCACGACGGGCGGGCAGAACTTGGCAAAATCTCCTACAGAATCCCGCTGGGCATTAATCTGGCTGTTCCAGAGTTGCTTTCCCACATTCCGGGCATCAAAGGCAAAAAGGTAACCCTGGACACTGGCATCTGAAGCATCCATGGAAATCGGCGTGGTCACCCAAAGGACCGCAGTTCCCGAAGAATCCCCTGCCGCCGAAAGGCAAAGGATCCCGCCAGGCTGGCCACCTCCATTGGGATCAAAAGGTCCCGTGGCCGTGGCGTTGGTATCGAAAACATTATTGGTGATCCGGAAAGAGGAAAGGAAATTGCTTTGACTCCACCAGTAGGTCAGCGCGGTATTGGGATTGGATGCGCTGTCGGCCCAATAGACCGGGGATCCATGGACTTCGTGGTTGGTCCCGAAGGCATTGAATTCCTGGGGGACCTGGTCCGTCACTGAATTGAAATGACCCAGGTTATTTTCATTGACCAGGTAGAGGATCCCTTTCTTGCAGCTAGCGGTAAGGTAATGAGTTCCGGGGATCAGCAGGGGTCCATCGCTGCCCAAATCCAAGTCACCAACGTCTAGTGAGGATTGGTCGAAAGGCGTAAACCAGTCCGAAACTTTCAGGGTCTTGTGGGAGGTGTCCGGGGTCAGCTTCAGGAAACTGTCCCCAAAATCATTATTTGTCGTGGAATCAAAGACGCCGTTACCCGTGATGACATACAGGTTGCCCGAAGCGTCAACGGCAGGTCCCTGGCCGGACATCCAGATTCCGGCCCGGGAATATTTGCCAGAAGGCCCGCCCCCGCCGGCCTCATTGCCGTTCGGGTCCGCATTGAAAACGGCGACCTGCTGCCCGATATTGGAGGCGTTGTATCCCAGGATCCAGCCCTGGTAGTCGTCCTTGTCCCCATAGGAGGCAAAACAGAGATACACCACCCCCCTGGAAAGAGTCAGGGCAGGGCGCTGGTTTTCCCGCCGGGAATCGAAATTCACGGTTCCGGAGGCCCCGTTGGCCGTCCCGGAGACAGATCCCGAAATGCCCACGGCTCCCCCGAATTTCCGGCTGCCATCGGTAAGGGAAAGTGCAAATAGGCTGTCACTATAGGTTCCGGCGGATGGCTCTGATTTGGACTCCACATAAATAGTGCTGGTCAGGGTATCGATCACCGGGGTGCTGCAAATGCCGACCGCTTCAAGAATGTCCTGGTAACCAGAGTACACCATTCCTACCGGATCAGAGACATATTTTCCAAGCGCTTTTTTCCAGAACAGGGTAGCCTGCCTGTCCGCGTCGAAAGCGTATAAAGTATCGTGCATGGTAGCCACATACAGGACATTTCTTTTCCCCGGAAATCCGGGAATCGTCAATCCGCAGACCAGTAAAGGCTGTCCATACACCTGTCCGTAAACGGTATCGGTCCAGAGACGACCAAATAAATTCTGGCTGGAATCCACGGTGGTGGTATTGAGCAGGTGCTCCTGGAGATTGGCGCCTGTCCGGTTCAGGTTGTAATGTTCCGTAACCACATTGATCTGGGCTTCAGCGCCGAAGACCGTCAAAAACATCGAAAACATGAAAACAGGAAGGGCGCTCAGGGGTAGCTTTCTCCTCATGGGGGTTCATTTTTATCGTTTGCCTGCTAAAAACAGGCCTCAAACGGTGTGATAATTTAAACTGGGTTTTTGCCGGATATTGGCAGATTCAGATCAGCGAAGCATCAATAGGGCAGCGCAAATATACAAGATTGGAGCAAAAAGTACCGGGGGTGG
>JANWKA010000114.1 GCA_025451655.1 Chitinophagaceae bacterium
TCCTGATCGGCACCTCCCATGGCAGAAATCCGGATGGTAGTCCGCGTTCCCTGCTCAGTTTATTCGACACCCGGATGGTAGCCAGGATGGGGCCCTGGGCCGATCTTGCGGGATTGATTGCCTTTATAGTCCTTTCGTTCCTGCTTTACCGTTTTGCAATTTCAGGCCGGAAAACAGCCCAGCAAGAGATTCCGGAGACTAAATAACAGGATCAACTTTCCCCTGCGCCGAATGCACTTCCGGAATTTTGGCAAAATATTAACTATTAGTTCTGTACTTTTATGAGTCCCTTCCCCTATAGGAATCGTACATTTTCAAACCCCAATCCATTCTTTCCCTAAAATCATTTTCAAAAATGGAGTCATGGCAATTCTCATCCTGATCCTGGTGCACTGGTATACATCCTTGTTTTTCCAGTCCTTTTTTCACCACAGGTATGCCGCACACCGGTTATGCACCATGAGCCGGGGATGGGAGAAATTCTTCTACTGGTGCTGCTTCATCACCCAGGGATCCTCATACATCAGCGCCAGTTCATACGGCATCATGCACCGCCTCCATCACGCCCATACCGATACGGAGGAAGATCCCCATTCCCCTAAAAACTCCACCAATTTGCTGCTGATGATGTGGGATACCCGCAACAGTTATTATAATATCTTTTCCAAGAAAACCCTGGTGGACGAGAAATTCAAGAAAGACCTTCCCCAATGGCCGGCCTTTGACAGGATCGCTCATAACTGGATCACCCGGGCACTTTGGGCCTGCCTTTATGTCGCCCTGTATATCCTTCTGGCCAACCATTGGTGGCAGTTCCTGTTCCTCCCCATCACCCTGGCGATAAGTTCATTCCAGGGCGCCGTGGTCAACTGGTGGGCCCACCGTTTCGGGTATGAGAACTACAAATTGAACAATACTTCCAAAAATATCGTTCCCGTGGACCTTTTCTTTTGGGGAGAAGCCTATCATAACAACCACCACAAACACCCCGGGAGAATCAATAACGCGGATCGCTGGTTTGAAATCGATCCCACCTACCAACTGATGCGGCTGATGGATAAGCTGAAGATCATCCGGCTGAACAGGGTGATGGCGGCCTCCTGATCCCCGGGATATTCCCGTTTTCCTGCCTTTTGCCTCCGGGTCCTCCCGGATTTCCCATATCACCTGGGTTGCGCCCTGCCAATGCGCCAACAGGCGGGTGCAGGATCTGCTCATTCAACACCATGCACTTACCTATTCGGTCCTCAGGCTGCTGACCGGTTTTTTAATTGCTGCAGAAAGGGATTGAAAACTTACGGTGGCCAGCGTGAGGGCCACCAAACCAATTCCTGTCAAAATAAAGATCCACCCTGAAATTTTTTCATGATAAGGGTAGGCCCTCAACCAGCGGTTCAGCAAGGCCCATGCCACCGGACTGGCGATGACCAGGGAAATCAGGGAAAGTCCGACAAAATCTCTGGATAGCAATTCCCAGCAGTCCATCACCGAAGCTCCCAGCACCTTCCTCACCCCGATCTCCCGGGTCCGTTGCTCGGCCATGAAGGAAGCCAGCCCGAAGATGCCCAGGCAACTGATCAGGATGGCCAGGATGGCAAAAAAGCTGGCCAGGTTACCGATCCTTTCCTCCGAATCGAATTTTTTGCCAAAATCCTGATCCACAAACTGGAACTCGAAAGGCTGGGAGGGATTGAAGAGCCGGAAGGCGGCTGCAATTTGGCTGATGGCAGCCTGGGCGCCGGAACGTGGATTGATCCTTAAAATGGCATAATCCCCTTTCCCCGAATCCAGGAAGAAGGCCATGGGCATGACTTCCTCATAGGGAGATCCCATCACCATGTCCTGGATCACTCCGATGACCCGGAAAGGCTGTCCAAACCACTTCAACGTTACATTCAGGGGATCCTTTAACCCCATGAAGCGGACGGCCGATGCGTTGAGGATCAGGGCAGAAGAATCGGTCAGGAAATTCCGGGAAAAATCCCGGCCTTCCAGGAAATGCCATCCGACTGTTCTTCCAAAATCCCAGGATACCCCAAGGTTCCCGAAATCCAGGGCCAGGTTCGGATCCTTCCCCGTCCATTCAATTCCGCTGGTCGTTGACCAGACCTGGGTGGGGGAGCCATCGGACTCCGCCATGGAACTGATCGCCCCGGATTTCAGGAGCATGTCGCAAACTGCGTTGAAGTGGGCATGGATCCCACCTGTGATAAGGGGAGCTTCTACCAGGCCTTTGTCGTTATATCCGATGGGACGGTTTTTGGCGTACCGGATCTGGCCGAAAACGATGATGGTTCCGGTGATCATCACCACAGAGACTGAAAACTGCAGGACCACCAATACCTTTCTGGGGATAGAAGCCCACCGGCCCACCCGGAAGCTGCCCTTGAGGGCCTTGACGGACCTGAAGGAAGACAGATATAGGGCGGGGTAGCTGCCTGCCAGCAGGGCCGTGATCAGGATAAAACCACCAGAGCAAACCCAGAATCGGGACGACCCCAGGGGTATCGTGATTTCCTTTCCGGCCACTTCATTGAAAAAGGGAAGGAAAAGGCGGACCAGGACCAGGGAAAAGAAAAACGAAATCAGCACGGTGAGGAAGGATTCCCCGAAGAACTGGCCGATCAACTGGCCCCGGAGAGACCCGAGGGCTTTGCGGATGCCCACCTCCCGGGCTCTTTTTTCCGATCTGGCCGTGCTCAGGTTCATGAAATTGATGCAGGCCATAAGCAGGACGAAAATCCCGATAATCCCGAACATCCACACATACCGGATCTCACCGCCCGTATTTACACCGTCCTTAAAATCGGAATACAGGTGCCAGCGGCTCAACGGAAAAAGGAACAGGGCCGGTTTACTGCGGGCCATCTGGCTGGAGACCTTGATGAGCTTGGCGTTCCGGATCCTTTCAGATACCTGGTCCATGGTAACCCCGGCTGAGATTTGGACATAAATCTGAAAGGCATTGGGGCGCCAGGGTTCAGCGATGGTTCGGATCCATTCCGTATGGGCAAAATAAAGGTCCCAGGGCGCAATAAAACCCAGACCGGCAAAGCTGGAATTGGAAGGCAGGTCCTGATAAACCCCGGCGACCCTCCCCAGCATCTCCTGATCAATCCGCAGGGGCTTCCCTACCGGATCTGCGGAACCGAAAATTGCCGTGGCTACGGAACGGGAAAGCAGGATGGAACCGGGGTCCTTCAGCGCGCTCCGATCGCCCTGAAGCATCCTCAGGCCCAGAAGCCCGGGGCCTCCGGGTTCAAAAAAGGATCCCCGAAGGTCCAGCTGCTTGTTTCCATAGGAAAGCAGGTGGCTCCCTGTTCCACTGGAAAGAACCACCTTTCGGAAATTGCTGCCGTATTTATTACGGAGTTCCGCGGCAAGGGGATAGGGCACGGTCATCCAGGTCTGAATTGCCCCATTGTTATTCACGTTCTGAATGACCTGGGCAACCCTGGGATAATCCGGAATTGACTGGTTGAAGATCAATTCGTTCCAGATCCACAGACCGATCAGCAGTGCCACTGCCATCCCGAAGGAAAGACCGGCGATATTGACCAGGGAATGGGTCCGGCCCCGCAACAGGCTCCTGACAGCCGTTTTGAGATAATTCCTGATCATAGCTCAGTTCATGCTGGAAAATTCAGGGCCGCAAATCCTGGACTCAAAAGCCTAATCTGTCTTGAGGCTGGTCGCAGGATTGGCTACCGCAGCCCGGATTGCAATATAACCCACCGCAAGCCAGGCAATGACCAGGGATGATATTACCGTGGCCAGAAAAAACCAAATGCCCAGGGTGATGCGGTAAGTATATTCCTGCAGCCATTCATTCATAAAATACCAGCCAATCGGTGCGGCAACCAGGAACGCGATCGTGATCAGTACCGTGAATTCCCTGGATAGCCTCAGGACAATATCCCGGACCGGAGCCCCCAATACCCTGCGCACCCCGATTTCCTTTTTCCGGCTCAGGGCCATGAAGGACATCAGGCCATATAATCCCAGGCAGGAAATGAATATCGCCAGGAACGAAAAAATCCTGAAAAGGATGGAAAACTGGTTTTCCAGGAGGTAGAAATTGGCGACCTCCTGATCGATAAAGCCAAAGCTGAATTCATAATTGGGGTAGATTTTGTCCCAGATGACATGGATTGCGGAGATGGCGGTGGTGGCTTTGCCGGGACTGATCCGGATATTGGCGGTACTGTACTGATCGAGGATCGTTGTCATCACCACCGGATCAATCGGCTCCCTCAGGGAATTCACATGATAGTCCTTAACGACCCCGACGATGGGGCCCAGGACCCCATTCACCCGGACCATCATCCCAAGGGCCCTTGTCGGGTCGCGGAAGCCCAGGTTCCGCACCACCGTTTCATTCACCACAAATTCCCGGATCGTATCCGAAGGAAAATAGATCCTACCACAGACGAGTTTTAAACCATATAGCCTGAAATATGCCGTATCGGCAGGTTTCATTTGGACGATCATATCCGGGGTCTTGCCATGGTTCCCTGGCAGGTCAAGGTCGGTAGCCCAGCTATTCTCCGAAATCGGTGAAAAACTGCTGAAACTGACCTCCCGGATCCCGGGAACCCGGAGCAGATTTCCCTTCAGAACCGCCATCTTGGTCAGGCCCAGGCTGTCACTTGGGAAACCTGCTTCGATCACGGCTTCTTTATTGAATCCCATGTCCGCATTCCTGAAAAATCTCATTTGGGAACCCACCACCAGGGTGGCCAGGATGAGCGCCTGGGCGATCACAAATTGGAAAACCACCAGGACCTGCCTGAAGGGAAGGCCCTTCCCTTTCAGGGCCATGGCCTGGCTCTTCAAAACCTGTGAGGGCCTGAACCCGGAAAGCACCATCGCAGGGTAAAACCCGGACAGGACCACCACCAGGGAAAACCCCGCTACCAGGAAAAGAACACGGGTCGGAGTCTCCAGAATGGTGCCCGGGATCTGGATCTCCAGCAGATTATTCAAGGCGGGTAGAAAACATTCCATGAGGATCAACGAACCGGCCAGGGCGACCAGGCAGATCAGCCCCGTCTCCACCAGGAATTGAACCACAATCTGACCCCGGCTGCTTCCCACCACTTTCCTGACCCCAACCTCCCGGTTGCGGTTGATGGCGTGCGCGGTGGTGATGTTGATGAAATTGACGCAGGCAATGATCAGCAGAAATAACGCAATCAGGCCCAGGGCCCGGATCAGGTCTACGCTGAAGGTCTTCCCGTTGAAATTTCCAAAACGGCCGTCAAAATGGATTTCCTTCAGGGGTTGAAGCTGCAGATCATAGCCCGGGTTGACCGGGGTGATGTGATTCCTGGTGAATCCAGCCAATAAGGGTTCGAATCGGGCAGCTGAATAGCCGGCAGGAAGCTCCACGAAGCAATAATTATCGTCTGAAATGTTGCCCCAGTTTTGCTCGCCCTGGATAAAGGTGGAATAGGAAATCACAACCCCAAGGGGAAAATCCGTGGTGGGCGGCGGATCCTGGAGGATGCCGGTCACCCGGATCTTTTTTCCAAACACCTGGATGGTTTGGTTCACTGCCGCCTTCCAGTCTCCAAAATACTTTGTGGCCACCTCCCGGGTCAAAACCGCAGTATTGGGTTCTCTCAGGAGGGTCCCGGGGTTGCCCTGAAGGAAGGGGAAATTAAATATCCGGAAAAACTGGGGTTCAGCGATGAAGACAGTGCCCTCCTTGAATTTTTTCAGGATGCCTCCGTTGGCTCCGGTCACATCCACACGAACATCATGGTTACCGAAGATCGAAGCCTCCCCGGAGAGCTGGGGGAAGTCATGCCGTAAGGTCGGACCCACGGGAAAAGGGACTCCAGTCCGGTATTCCCGGTTCACAGCCTCCTTTCCGACCCGCACCACGCGGTAAATCCGGTCCTTTCCCGGGTGGAACTGATCAAAGCTTTGTTCATAAAGTATCACCTGGAAGATCAGCAAAAAAGCCGCAAAACCGATGGTGAGGCCGGCGATATTGATCACCGAATTGACCCGGTGGTTGCCAAGGTTCCGGTATGCAGTTTTCAAAAAGTTCCTGAACATAAATCCTGTGTCGAAAGCTGAGGTTAAAAAAGGTTCCCAAAAGCAGTGCGCAGCACCCATAATGGTTCTGCTGCCGCTGCAAAAAGGCGATGTGTCGGTTGAGACCTGATCCCTTTACCTGGAGCCTGCTCTTCCTTTGAATAACCCTGGAGACAAAAGGGGTGCCAGCCCTCAATTTGCTGGTATTCAAAACCCCGTGATGAAAAATCCGGGGCCGGGTGTTCGTTTCCGATACAAGGGTGTCCGCATCCGGACGGTTCACATTTCAGGCAGTCTGCATTTGAATTCCATGATCCGGGATCAATCAGTGTCCTCAAACCTTTCCGGGATCAGGTGATAGAACTTATTCCGGAATTTCCCCTTCTGCAGGATGGGGAATAAACAGATTTTACAACCAAAATATTCCTGGAATATTGCCATTTAACCAAAGTCCATTCAATCCAAACCGGGGGTGCCCCTGATGGTCGGTTGCATGGTTTGAAATCAGGGTAAGGCTAACAAATCCTGGGCAGGCCGGACAGGCAAACCCGGAAACAGGTGCCGGTTTCCTGATCAGATATATTGGAGGTATTCATACTGCTTACCCAGGATTTTCAGGTCATCCGCGCCAAGCCATTTGTTCAACATCGTGGCATAAACCTGTTTGAAATCCAGCTGGTATCTCAGGTCCCCTTCGTCCAGGCTGGTAAGGTTCGGAGCATCATTCAGGATTCCCTTCCTGGCCAGTCCCCCTGAAATCAGGAACATGCAGTTTGCCGTTCCATGGTCGGTACCCTGGCTGGCATTCTGGCTTACCCTCCTTCCGAATTCCGAAAAGGTCATCACCATGGTCCGGTCAAAGCAATTGTTGGTCTTCAGATCGGTAGTGAAAACCGCAAGGGCATCGCTGAGCTGGGAGAAAAGCCGTTGTTGCTGGGGCTGCTGGTTTACATGGGTGTCGAAGCTGCCCAGGGAAACATAATAAACCCGGGTATCGGTCCTGGAAATGATGAGCTCGGCGATTGTTTTCAGGTTCTTTCCGATTTCAGTGTTCGGGTAAGAGGCGGTGCTCTTGTAAATACGGGACTGCTGATACAGGTAATCAGCGGAAGAAACCGTTTCTGCCATGGTCTTGTAGAGGTAATCCACATTGACATGGTCATCGTCCACGGGCCGGTCCTTCAGGATCACCCTGAAGTAAGGGTCATTGCTCGTGGCATAAAGCCGCTGGGGATCTTTAACCGCGATCCCGGTCAGATTTTCCCCTTTCAGGGCGAGACTCAGGGTATCGTCCATTTCCAGGGCGAGTGTCGGCTTTGCGCATCCCGGGCATTGTGCGTCCAGGTATCTGCCGACCCAACCAGTGGTGATGACCTGGTCGGAATCACTCCCGGTCTGCCAGATGTCCATGGATCTGAAATGGGAGCGGTCCGGGTTGGGGTAACCGACCAGGTTCAGGATTCCCAATTCCCCGTTATCATAAAAGGATTTCAGGCCGGTCAGGGCCGGGTGCAGGCCCAGCTCGTCGTCCAGTGGAAGGACCTGGCCTTTGGGAATCCCGAGCACGGGCCTGCTTGCATAATAAATGTCATTGCGATACGGGATCACGGTATTGAGCCCGTCATTGCCTCCCGAGAGCTGAAGGACTACCAGGTTCCGCTCCGCCTCGGGCAGGGTATACTTTTCGAACCCTTTCAGGAATTTCGGGACCAGGGCTGCAGCCGAAGCCAGGGATCCGACCTGGAGGAACCTTCGCCGGTTGATGATGACCATATCCTTCTTCTTTTATCCGATGATAAATGATGCCCCGGCCCGGCTTTACCGGGTTCAGCAAAGCTGGTATTCCGGGGTGCTCATGAGATTGATAGTCAGGGTTTCAATATAATGCTCCCGCGAGCTGATGTCCGAGAAATTATCCAGCAGGCTCTTGTTGATCCTTTTCGGGGCATTGACGATCAGGGCGGAGGCGATGGCTCCGGGGAGTTCATCCTGGCTCACTGCCTCGAATGCCTTAAGATAGGGATCCCAGTTGATAGTGGCTTCCACTTTCCCGGACATTTGTTTCAGGGTGGCGTCATTGGCCTGCATGGTCATTCCCTCATCCATGATTTCATCCGGCATGTCTTTCGGATGAACGCTGAAATCCCGGGAATAATATACGACCTGGGGGAGTCGGAGGCGGAACATCAGGGTGGAGCTGTCGATCCAGGATTTCCCGCCGGGCCAGCCCGCCACATTGGGAGGATAAAACAGGATCTGCCCCAGCACCCTCTGGAATAACAGCAATACCTGGGGTTTCTGGAAGGTGGCAGGAACGGTCCGGAGCATCCCGGCCATGAGTTCCACCGGGGATTTGATGATTGCTCCCACGTTGGCCTCGTCGTAAAACCAGTCCGAACTGAACAGGGTCCCCATGAGGTCCTTCAAGTCATAATTGCTCTGGTAGAACCGTTCCGCCAGGGGCCGGATGATGTGATCATCCGGGGTATCATTGACAAAGAAACGATACAGCTTTCCCGTGATGTAATGGGCCGTGGCCTTTTGCTCCAGGATGATGCGCAGCACGTCATCTCCGTTGAAATTGCCCCTCCTGCCCAAAAAAAGCTTTTCTCCCCCGTCATGGAGGTTTGGCCTGAAAAGGAACTCCCCGGTAGGGGCGAATCCCCAGCCGGTGAATGCCCTGGCTCCCTGCTTCACGTCTTCCTCGGTGTAGTTACCCCGGCCCATGGTGAACAATTCCATCACCTCCCGGGCGAAGTTTTCGTTGGGATGCTGCTTCCGGTTTTGCTGGTTATTGAGGAACTGGAGCATGGCCGGGCTCTTGGACACCCCCAGGAGCAGGTCCCCGAAATTTCCCAGGGCATTGTCGCGGATGACCTGGAGCAGCTGCTGATTGTGCGCCACATTGGGAACCCTGCATGCGAAATGGCCATGCCAGAACAGGGCCATTTTTTCCAGGAGCGGGTGGTCGGTGGCGCACATTTCAGCGATCCAGGCCAGGTTCAGGGCCCTGATTCCTTCCTCGCTTGTTTTAACCAGGGCGCGGCGATCCTGCGGGGACATGGTTTTATATTGAGCGGGCCGGATCCTGGAGATTTCCTCGGTTTGGAGTACGGTGATTTCGGCAGGGCGTTTTTCCCCGCCATGCATGGTTTTGGCGATCAGCCTTTTCAAATGCCGGTGCTCCGCGCTCTGCAGGTCCGCGGGAGTGATTCCCAGGCGGGCACGCCAGTACAGGTGTTGAATTTTTACAGGATCTCCTACAACCGACATGGGGCTCCTTTATTCATAGACGGGGATATCCTGATAAGGTTTAAATCCGGTGGTTCCGGCCCTCCCGACTCCTACCCGGGCTGGTCGGGCCGGGCCAGGAAATCCCGGATTCCCTGCAGGATGGCCTGGGCGATCTTTTGCCGGAAATTCGGATCCAGGATTTTCATTTCATCCGAGGGGTTGGTGATAAACAAGCATTCCACCAGGGCATTGGGATATTCGGTTGGCCCGTTCAGGGCGAAATTGAAACTGCCCACGTTTCCAAAGCCTTTGAGGCCCAGGGCCAGCATCCGGGCATAAATGTCCTGGCTGAGGGGCCGGAATCCCGGGTACCGGTAATAGGTGCTGGTTCCGCTGATATGGATGGGATCCGCGGAGGCGTTCATGTGGATGCTCACCATCAGGTCGGGATCTTCCTTGCGCAAAAAAAGAATCCGCTGGTCCATGTCCAGTGAAATATCGTTTGTCCGGGTCATGACCACCAGGGCCCCTGCTTTTTCCAGCGCAGCTTTCAGGGCATAGGAAACTTCCAGGGTGAGTTCCTTTTCATAGACCCCGGTGGGGCTGAGCGCACCCAGGTTGGATCCCCCATGCCCCGGGTCTATGGCGATTTTAAGCCCGGACAGGGTCGCCGCAGCCGGTGGATGCTTGATCCGGATCACGAGGTCATCACCATTATAATATATGGCATAGCCCCAGCAAATCGGATGTTTCAGCAGGATATGGATGCGGAACACCCCTGTCTCAGCCTGCTCATAATATGCCGAGCGGATCTCCCCGATCCCCTGAAGCTGGGTGATCCAGTTGGTGTTTGCTGTTGCTCCATAGACATCCACCGTGATCCGGGAAGGATCCGGTTCTTCCATGCTCCGGTAGGGAAGTTTTTCGGTAAGGCCAACCGAGAGATAATCGTACCGGCCATCTCCATAGATTTTCCAGGGGCCGGTCAGGGACTCAGGAGGGAAACTGCCTTCGGGAAGCAGATTTATGTCCTGTTGTGGAATATAGGCATCCAGGTCTGCGGAAAGTTTGACCCGGTACTCGTTATTGAACTTCCCGGTGATCCGCAGCAGGATTCCTGTGTCCAGGTATCCCATTTTGGCTCCTCCCAACCGGTCGGTACCCAGTCCGTAAACCAGGAAAGGAAGCTCCCCGGTAGTCACCCCTGCTTCCTGGGCTCCGGACAAGGTGAACTGGTAAGGGGTGTAACGGCTGGTCTGCCTGCCCTTTCCATCCGTAAGGGTCACCAGGAGATTGCCCCGCAACAGGCTGTCCCCTGGTTTCACAGTATAGGATCCCTGGTAAATTCCGCCGATGCCTCCTTCCAGGGAAGGGGGCTGCTCGTAAAGGGGCTCCCCGTTCATCCAGGCGGCCTTGCAGCCGGGATAACCCCTGACCCGGATCCGGATCACATCTCCGGGAACAATCGCGAGGTTCCCCTCAGGAAA
>JANWKA010000115.1 GCA_025451655.1 Chitinophagaceae bacterium
CAGGGAACAGGTTTTTACCTGTTTTGGTGGAAATACCTTTTCCATATATTTACATAGTTAACCCATAAGGCTTTCACCGCTAACTTCTTAAACCATGAAAAAATATGCTACCCTGATTGCGGTCTTGCTCACCCTCTGGATGCTTCCTTCCATGGCCCAGGAAAAGGATCCTTCCGAACAAACCACCACCACGATCGGAAGGTTCCAGATCGGGTTGCGCCTGGGGATTGCCACTTCGATCACCGGAAGGGTGTTTACCGATGACCATACCGCCATCGAGGGACTGATTTCCATGCCCATTTTTGACACCCGGGTGGGAGTCACCGGTCTTTATGAAAAGTTCGGGAGACTTGGCAATCCGGGTCTGGGATTCTTCTACGGGGTGGGTGCCCATGCCGAAGACTATACCGTGGAATTCGTAAAAAACGCGCACGCTTATGGTGGCCTCATTTTCGGGGTAGACGGAATCCTGGGGGTGGACTATATTTTCCCGAATTCCCCCATCAACCTCAGCCTGGACTGGAAGCCGGCTATCGATGTAGTCCCCCTGTTCGGCAATCCCCTCCCCCTGCTGGAATTCGGGGCATCCATCCGGTATATATTCTAGGATTTCTTCTGAGGGATTGAATTTCCTCCTCTTTTGAATCCAGAACCCTATGGCCTGCAGGGCCGCCGATCCTAAAACAGCTCCGGGTTCTTTATCACCAGGGGTTTTTCATAAAATCCCGATACGAAGGGGTTCATACTGAGCCGTTCATGATCTCCGGGATCCAGGGAGCTAGAGACCATGATGATCCGGCAACTGTCGTGTACCACAGCAGGCAATTTTGCAAATTCATCCAGGAATTCAAAGCCATCCAAACCGGGCATCCGGATATCCAGCAATATCAGCCCGGGCAGGGATCCGGGATGATCCAAACGGGCTTTCAGTTCCTCCAGCGCGACATGGGCTGACTCCAGGGAGAGGATGGTTTCCGCCAGGGCATGTTTTTTGAGCTCGTATTCAGCGATATAACGGTCGATATAAGTATCATCGACCACCATGACCAGATGATACTTCGGGCCCAAATTCAGGTTCTCCATAAAAACATTCCATTGGATGGATCGGGTTCTTCCTAAGCTACCACCCCCATGAGGTTCGGTATCCTCATCCGGAAACAACTGCCCTGGCCTGGCCGGGATTCCAGGGAGATTTCCCCCTTTAGTTTCTGGACCGTTTCCCGGACAATATATAATCCAAGGCCCGAACCGGTGGATCTTTCAGAGCCCCGGTAAAACATTTCGAAGACCTTCCCCTGAAGCCCCTCGGGAATGCCGATTCCGTTATCCTGCACCTGAATATCTGCCCCCTCGGTGGAAACCAGGATCCGGATCCGGGCATAAGGATTCCTGGCCTCCGGGTTGCTGTAGCGGATGGCATTACAGATCAGGTTATTCAAGGCAATCGTCAGCCTGCTTTTACTCGTGGCAAATGGGGTTTGACCCTCGATCTCCGTGGTTACCCGGACCTTTTTCGCGGCACTGTTTGCAAACTGGATGCTTTCGATAATCTCCTCCAGCAGTTTTTTAAAATCGATCCTTTCCGGGGCGATTTCCAGCCTGGAGTTCCTGGAATAGTTCAGGATATCCTGGATGAAATGGTCCAGCCTTTCAATGGAGCCCTGGACCAGGTCCAGCCTCTGAGCCTGGTCCGGGTCTTCCACGTTTTCCCTGGAAATGGCTACCAGACCCATGATGGAAGTAAGTGGCGCCCGGAGATCGTGGGAGACGCTGTAAACGAAACGGTCCAATTCCTGGTTGATCTTTTGAAGCTCCCGATTCTGTTCTTCCAGAAGCTGTTCCTTTTTGCTCCACTCGGTCACATCCTGCCGGGTGCCCCACATCCTGTACGGGACCCCGTTTTGGTCCAGGCTTACCGATCCCTTGGAAAAAACCAGGGCCTCCTCCCCGCCCTTCCGGATGATCCTGGAATGATAAGAAAAGGGTTTCCCGTCCTTGATCGCCTGCCTGACGGCTGCTTCAACCCGCGCCTTGTCCGCGGGATGTTGCATTTCCAGAAATTTTTCAAAATTCAACCTGAACTCCCCCGGTTCGTAGCCATGGATCCGGTAAAGTTCATCAGACCAGGTTCCGGAGTCGGTCCGCATGTCCCATTCCCAGCTCCCGACATGGGAGATCCGCTGCGCCTCCTCCAGGAGGCTCTCCTTGTATTTCACCAGGCTTTGGGTCCTTTTCAGGGCCGTGATATCCCTTCCAACGAACAGAACTCCTGCAACCTGGTGGTTATTGGTGATCGGGCTGGTGGAAAGCAGGAAACAAAAGGTTCCTTTAGGCGTATCCATGGACCATTCCACCATATCCATGGCCCTGCCTCCCATCCCCAGTTCCCAGGCGAGCCGGAAAGCCTTCCTGTCTTCGGGGCTGTGGTGGCGGGCCAGCATGCTCAGATGGACCCTCCGGCTTTCCTTCCGGCCGATCCCGATCAGGTTGTAACAAAACTGGTTCATATAGTTCAGCCTCCATTCCCTGGAAATGCTGAATACCATGACCGGAAGGTTCTCGAGCAGGGTTTCGTAATTCACCAGGTCGGCCGGGCTGAACAGGTTATACCGGGTCAGGGCTACGACCGTTGCCAGGGAGAAAAAGGTCATGGCCGTCGAGGTCAGCGGAATGGCGTGGCCCCCGAGGATCAGGGGCACCAGTACCTGGGACACAAGACCGATCAGGGTGGGTACGGTAATCCCGATTCCAATGAGGAAGGATTGCTTTCTGAGGGACCGGTTATGCCGGATTCCCCGGGAGTACAGCAACAGGATGGTGGTAGCTGCCAGGACCATCAAGGCGACCCAGTAAATGAACAATCTGTCGATGATATTTTCATTATGGCCATTGATCCATCCCCAAAAGGGAAAGTATTTGAAATGGTGGGGATAAAAATGGTCCCGGTACAAGGCCATGAACAGGAAACCAGGCAAATACATCAGGACCATAAAGGGTCTTGAATTGCAAAGTCTGGTTCTTTTGCTATAGAGCAGGGAAAAATGCAGGCTCAGCGGTCCCACAAAGGACCAGGAAAAACAAAATATAATGTCCCAGGCATCCGCTGCCGCTGCATGGATGGAAATTCGCTCCAGGGAATCGGTGATTTGCCAGAAAAAAAGGCAAAGGGTCAGCAGGGCAAAAACATTGGTGATCTTGTTTCGGGGAAGGAAAAATACGATATAACAGATCAGGCCCAGATTGATCAGGGCCGGAACAAAGGCAATTAAAAAACCAAGGCCGTTCTGGAAGGAAAAATGGAACAAATCATGCATTTTTCACAGGATTAGTAGTCCGGTTTCCAGCCCCCAGGACCTGCCCATCATTTTTGGACAGGCTTTACGATTTCCGGTTCATGGTCTTCCCTGACAATTACCTATTTAAATACTCGATTTTCCGATGTGAATATATGCAAAAAATATTAAATCCTGAAGAGCCTCACAGGACCAGGAGGGCCCCAAAAGCATTTGGGGCCTTCCTTTCGGATTCAAATGGAGGGACGGGGAATGAGCGGGCCTGGGTCCCCGGCGTCAACGGTCCCCGGCCAGGGGAGGGTTCAATGAGGCAGGGCCAATGGAGATCAGGGGCTCGGTGACCCGGACCGCCTCTTTTTCGCTCCGGGAGAACCTTCCGGACCCATGGGGACTCAGCACATAGGTGAAAACGGCCCAACCCGACTGATCTGCCTTATAGTTGGTATGCCAGTAATTGTTCATGGCATAGGAAAAAAGAATTTGGGTAGGAGAGAAGGTTTTTTTCCAGGAGCTGACCGAAGATCCGGGTGGAATGATTTCGCTTCTCATGGCCCCCCACTCCATGATCGGCGTGGATACCGGGCAAAGAGTTACCCCCCAGGATCCATTGGAAAGGTCCATCCATTTTCCCACATACCCGAAATCCCGGTTTCCCCCCAACAGGGTATCCGTGAAGGGCCGATAGGGAAAGGCCCCGTTATCTGCCTCCAGGGTCCCATCCGGCACTTCAAAGGGAAAGCAAAAGTGTACTGCCTCTTTGGTTCTTACCGGAAACTTGTCCAGGCTGTCCCTGATGGTCAGGCTGCCGTCCAGGTTGTTCAGCAGGTAACCGATCACGAGGATTTTGGCCCCGGGAGCCTTGCATTCCAGTTCCAGATCAGTAAGGAGCGGTCCATTCCCGCAGACGCGCATCCGGACCAGGGTATCGGTTTCAGCCAGGGAGGGGTCCCGGCCCGGCACATATTCATATTGGTTCAGACCCCAGGTCCCCCTGTGGACCATTTCCCTTCCGCCCCGGTTTAAAAAAAGCATCCGGATCGAACCATTGGAGGAATCGATTTGCAGGGTGAGCCAACGATTCTGGACCCACCAGCCATGGATCAGGGCGGAATCTTCCAGGTGAATCCCGGTGGAAATTTTTTTTGGTCCCAGGTGCAGGTCCATCCTGGACTCTGGCCCGATCGAAGGGATCCAGACCAGCCTGGTCCCATCGGAAAGTTCCTGCTGGAGCAGGAACTTTCCGGATCCATCCATCCAACCCTGGTCTACCGGGATCCCCGGGAAGGATACAATTCCGGAGTCCTTCCAGGGATGGGTGTTGATCACCTGAACCCCGGCATGCACCCGGAGAGCAGCCTCGATCAGGCCGGAAAGCAAGGATTTTTCAAGGCTGTCCCCTTCCACCAGGAAATTTCTTTTGAAAGCCCATTGCTGCCGGGTGAAATCGCTGTCCGGGTCACTGATACTGCACCAGGCTCCCCAGGTATGTTCATCGAACATGACCACATCCCGGTGGGCCTTGTAATTTGTTGCAGCTTCCAGGGGATGATTGAGGACTTTGGATAATTCCGCATCCTGCTCCAGCCTGGATCTCAGCCCCCGGTTCCAGGCGAGTTCGCCAGCCGTTGAGGCAGCACCATCCTCCCAGTAGGGAGAAAGGTCTCCCCTGAAGACCGGAAGCCGGGTACCGTAGGTAGCTTCGATCCGTGAAAGGGCGATCTCCGGGGTGGAAAGCACCAGTTTGGGATAGAGATACTGTTGATTCCAGGACCGGACAAAATCCGAAATCCCGGTATCCAGCGGAGCATTGTCCGAGATGATATTATAGCGGACCAGGGCAAACCGGTAAGGATATTTTTCTTCCTCCAGGCGGTTGATATATCCCACCATCCGGGTGGTGAGTCGCGCCCGATCCGCGGAGCCCGGAGTGCCGTGGAACCAGGAATAACTGCTCCCTGCGATATCGGTCAGAACCGCCTTTCCTGCCCCGGGCGGGAGCCAGTAAAAGGGGCGGTCCGCCCAATCCCGGAGCACCCCTCCGATCCGGTCTGAATTATTGGTCCCCACCGAAAAATACCGGATGCCAGCATCGCTGAGGGCGGCGATGGTGCTCCAGGTATATCCGGGGACGTCGGAAATCATCGCCGAACGGATCCGGATATGGAAGGTTTTTTCCAGCTTCCGGGAGTAGTCCGTCATCCACTTCAGTTCCGGGCCATCCATGAGACCGGTCAGCTCATTGGCATATAGGGCCTGCAGGGAGAGCCTGCCCGTTTTCAGGGCTGCAGCGAACTGCGCTGTTTCCCGGGGACCTGCGCTGTCCAGGTAATTTTCCACGGCCCAGAGACTTTCGACGTTCCAGCGGAACCGGGCCGCCCAGGGATAATCCGCTGTTTTGCGGATCAGATCCACCGCCTTGCGGATATTCTCATTCTGAATGGAAGCGACCCGCTGCTGAAGGGCGGAATAACCGATATCGTTGTGGGAATGATGAACCAGGTGGATCTCCAGGGGGACCAGGGGGCTGAACAGGACCGAATCAGTAACCGGTTTACGGTCCTGAATACCCAGGGTTACCCATCCCCAATCCATGCCCTCCCGGAAGGGCACAGGCCAATGGAATTCCTGGTATCCCGGGCCCAGGGAAAACAGGGTATCCAGGACATAGGAATTGCTCCCCGATGCCGCAGCATAATGGAGTGAAAGGGTTCCCCCATCTGATGGATTATCACCAGAGACGCGGAGCATGCGCAGGGTATCCCCGCTGGCTCTCTGAACCAGCAGGGGAAGTGCCTGGACTTCAAACAACCGGTCTTCCCGGTATTGGTAAACCATCAGCCAGTCGCCGGTATCCTGCCGCTCACCAACAATTTTTATCCGCAGTGGTTTTCCCGGACTGAACCAGGGTTTCGGGACCCGGAGGATCATTTCTCCCGAAAGGTCATTATTATCATCCCGGCCCCTGGCCATGAACCGAACCGAAACCCCGGTGTTTCCGGAAAATTGCCAGCCTGCCGCATGATAGTCTTTGCCGGGAGCAATGGTCAAGGCAAATGTTCCGTTGACAAACAGGTCAAACCGGGCCGACCCGGTGGCCGTTCCAGATGCGTTTCCCCCTGTCCATGCAAAGCAAACCGTGTCCCCCTTATAATCTTCCGGGACGGGAACGGTCCACCACTCGATGGCCATGGCTCCGGTATTGGTCCTGGTGAGCAAGGCCTCGGTGGCCAGCGGGGTATAGGAATTATAGGTTATGGTTTCCCCGGAAATGGTGGATGCATAACCAGCCAGGGTATCCTGGCCGGTAACCACCGCCAGCGGAAAAATGGAAAGGCTAAGGAGCAGGAAAAGTTTATACAAATCCGGGATTATTCAGGTAAATTAATCATGGTAATGATGAACATGATCGGACCGCAACAAAATTACCCCATTCCTCCCCAAGCGGGATAAAAGACCTGCGGAAGTTCAAGTAATTTTGCCGATGCTTGAAACATAGAAATACGGGATTGATCCAAATTGCCAGCTACTTGTCCTGATCAATAAGACTTTCGGCCTCCAGGAACATCAAATATTTTGGATTAAAAACAGGGGCAGGCAGCTCCGAACTGCCCGTGGAGCGGCGGCGATTACGACGGACAATGAAGCGGGAAACTATACTCCCACAAAGTATATAAATACTTCAAATCATTTTGATCGTGAGTGGGAGGGAGAAAAAATCCGGAACCAGAAGATGATGGGGAAGGGGGATGCCTCTGCAATCCAGGAGGCGGAAAACCGGGCTGGGATCCGGGCGGGACTCGAACGAGTCGCTTTATGCGCTTCAAATACAATAGGTTGGGAGGAGTGCGATGGGTGTTAACCGAATTGCTACCTGGGGGCAAAGAACTAGGCTAAAGATAAATAATCTTTTCGATTTTAATTCTACGGTTGACCATCGGTCAATTCATCAAATTTCTGTTGCACAATCATCCATAGCCAGCATTTCTGCCTGGATGCCAGGGAGTAATTGACCAGCCGGTCTCCAGAAACTGTAAATGTGGTGCTTTCTTTAAATCGGCCTTCAATGGCGGGTGTATGTCTGTGGAAGGGTTGTTACAAAATAAGCCCTGTTTTGGTCTTGTTGTGTAACAGAATAATGGCAGTAGGCCGAATATTTAGGGCAAAAAATACGGCTAATTATTTTATAAACAATTGATTTATATAATTTTATGATTTCTGCAACGCCATTTTAGTATAAGTGCACAGCGATATTTTATAATTTTCGCACAACGTTATTTTAGTATATTTGCACAACGCTATTTTAGTATAAGTTCACGACATCATTTTAGTATAATCTCACAATAGTTTGAATGGCAACTCCCTCTGAAAAATTAGCTGATTCCCTGGATAAGCTAAAAGAGCTACAGGACAGTGGCGTGGTAGCCATAAAAGCCGACGCACTAAGCCGCACACACAAAGAACGGTTATTGGAAAATGGCTTTATAGAGGAAGTACATAAAGGCTGGTACATTGCCGTTTCTCCCGAGGCAATAAAAGGAGATAGCACAGCATGGTACTGCAACTATTGGGGGTTTTGTGCTCAATTTCTAAATGACCGATTTGGACAGAATTGGTGTATTTCTCCTGAACAATCCCTATTGCTACATGGTGGCAATACCACCGTGCCCCCGCAAATGATCATTCGTTCTCCAGAGGGTAATAACTACACTATTAATTTACCGTACAATACTTCGCTCTTTTTAATGCGGGGAAATCTGCCTCCTATTGGTGAACGTACCGAGAAAGATGGGATTCGTAGGTTTTCTCTGGCGGCAGCTTTGGTGAGAGCCTCGCCTATTACATTTACCAATCATCCAATCGATGTGAGAACAGCTCTTTCCCTGGTAAGCGATGCATCAAGCATTCTGGCTTTGCTATTAGATGGTGGGCATAGTGCCATTGCCGGTAGGATTGCCGGGGCCTTCCGAAATAATAACCAGGAGCGAATAGCTGAAAATATCATTAAAACAATGCAAAGGGCCGGTTATGATGTAAGGGAAGTAGACCCTTTCGAAACCAAGTTGGTTATTTCACTATCCGGCCGGGTACATTCTCCCTATGGTAACCGGATAAAATTGATGTGGCAGGCGATGAGAGATAAGATCCTTCCATATTTTCCAGCGGCACCAGGGGTGCCCGCAGATAAAAAAGCCTATTTACAAGCTGTTGAAAAGATATATGTTACAGACGCCTATCACTCCTTATCCATAGAAAAGTACAAAGTAACGCCGGAGCTCATTGAAAGAGTAAGGAAAGGAACTTGGAATGCGAAAGGAAATGAAGAGGATCGTAAGCAGCGGGATGCTATGGCAGCGAGAGGATATTGGGATGCTTTTCAAACGGTAGAGCATAGCGTTGGCCGTGTCCTGAAAGGTCAAAACCCTGGCCAGGTTGCTGATGAAGGCCACGGAGAATGGTTTTCGGCCCTTTTCGGCCCTAGTGTAACCGCGGGCCTTTTAAAACCTTCCGATCTTTCCGGATACCGGAATCATCAGGTGTATATTGGCCGATCTATGCACACCCCATTGAACAAGGAGGCTGTTCGAGATGCCATGCCTGTCCTTTTTGAACTGCTCGCGGAGGAAAATGAAGCATCTGTAAGGGCCGTACTCGGGCATTTTGTATTTGTATTCATTCATCCCTATATGGACGGCAATGGCCGTATGGGTCGCTTTTTGATGAATGTCATGCTGGCTTCCGGGGGGTACCCCTGGACGGTGATCCCGGTAGAGCGGCGGGAGGAATATATGCAGGCATTGGAAAAGGCCAGTGTTGGGCAGGATATTGAACCTTTTGCGAAGTTTTTGGGCTGGCTGGTGGGAGAGGGCTTAAAGGGGATCCCAGTGGCGAAGATTTAATATTTATTTATGGTTATAAGGACATTTTGACTCCATTCATTTTTAGCCAATGCTCATGGTTTCTATAATCGGGCATTTTATTATCTAATTCGTTCCAAAATAGCCGTCCATCCTTTCATATTTTCCAGGATGGGAGAAGATTTCCTATGCTGTTCAATATAGGGTACGGAATATTTGGGTTGTTTTGAAGCTCTTTTCCCAGGGAGAAATCAGGCTCGGACAAACCCCCGAAACTGCCGCCGACAGCGGGTTCGAGGACCATTCGGTTATCAAAATTCCGGGGACTAACCTGATAACCGAATTGCGACCGAATTGATGGACATGATTGATTGGGATTGGACAAGCCCGAAAAGCGAAAACCCGCGTCAGCATTGCGTCTGAAGCGGGTTTAAACGATTTGGTTTGAGTGACTTGCGGACCGGGCGGGCCCGGCTCTCCGGACCCCTTCGGGTCCCTATTGTTTGATCAGTTTCAAGATGACCGAGACCTTCCCTTCCAGGATTTGGATCAGGTACATTCCATTGGGCAGGCCTGATGATTGGAGGGGCAGATCCAGGAAACCGGCCTCCTTATCCAGCTGCTGGCTGCGGATTACCTGGCCGGTCAGGCTGACCAGCTGGACCGCCATCCTCCCCCGGTAAGGATCGTTCATCAGGATATGGAAACTGTTCCTTGTCGGGTTGGGAGCGATCAGGATCCTTCCGGTCTCCGGGACCTGCTCGGAAACCGCAACCGGAAGATTTGCTGAACCGGACAGGGAAGCTGGCCCGGAGACCGCCAGGATGTCCACCACGCTGATATGACCGAAAGTACTGCGGGCTCCCACCTGCATCTGGAAAACCACCGAGCTCACTCCATGGATCCCTCCGATCACTGCGGCCTGGCTGGGATCGGTATTGTTGGCCCCATTGTACTGCTGCCAGGCCGTGTCGCCAGCCTTTCTCACCTCCAGGATCCGGTAGAGATCCGGTGTCATCCGGCTTCCCCAGAATTTCACCTGGTAGGTCTTCGTTGAATCCAGTC
>JANWKA010000116.1 GCA_025451655.1 Chitinophagaceae bacterium
CGGGCCGGGCGGATTCCCGGGTTGAAACGGGAAGACCCCGGTCAGGCCGATCTGGCACCGGAAAAGATCCGGAAGGGATCCTCCCTAGTTTTTCCTGGCAATATTGTCCGGCTGGTTGTTACGGACCAGTTTCCGGTAAGCCTTGATAAAAATCGCACCCAGGTTCCTGTAGGGGGGAATATAATCCTGGAACAGGGCGAAATAACGGGGATCGGACCGGAACTGTTCGTTCAGTTTCGCCCAGATATTGATCCAGTCCAGGTTCTTTCCCGTCCGGATATATTCCTCAATGATCCTGAGGATGGGTTCGTTTACATACATCGACCCGGTCTGCTTGGAGGAGATGATCTGGGCGTCCGGCGCGATGTCCAGCACCCCCGCAAGGCTGTTATAACCTCCACAGGATCCCAGCATGACCAGCCTGGCCGTATTCTGGATCTGGGAAATAGTGGCCTCCACATGGTAGCTGTGGCCCCGGTGAATGTATACCGTGGGGTGAATGTCCTTCGTATCGAGGTAGGCGGTCAGCACATTCTGACCCGAATCATCATCATCCGGAGTGGCCATGGGAAGCTTGACATAAATGGTTACCGGCATACCCTTCGCCGAAGTGATCATCATCCAGTATTTGTTCGGCTGGTACATCCTCCAGAGCCCTTTGGGAAAATCAGTCTTGAAGCTGTTGAAAGACTCATAGCCATCCTTGTCAGCGTAAAAAAAAGCCTCCTCGTTTACGGTTTTGCCCGTATCCGGCAAAAGACTGGAAAAGGGCACCACATCCAGGGGAGGGAGGTTGAAACGGGCCGCGATATCCCGGGACCATACCGAATCCTGGTCCGAGCTTTCCCTGCCATGAAAGAGCTTGGCCAGGATGGCATAGATCACTTTTCCCCGCTGATCGCCACGGCCGCTTACCCGGAGAAAATTCAGCTCCACCTCATGTTCCAGGAAACGATTCAGGACCTGGTCATTGATGCTGCCAAAGGCATCAGCCACGTCCACCGCATCCTCGATATCCGGTGTTTGCTCCAGCCCGGTGATGAAATATTGCATCAGCGTGGTGGAATTCATTTCATTCATGGAATGGAGGAAACTGTCCAGGGTGTTATAGGCTGCGGCCATGGAAAGGAACCTCCTGAATTTGTCGAAATAAACTGACATGAGCAGCTCATCGCCATGGGGGGGATTCATCCGCTGCATCATCCTTTTGAAAACCCCGACATAACTGGAGGTATAGATTTCTTCCTCCCCGTTGATCAGCATGTAATAGAGCTCTTCCGGAGTGAATTTATCGATGCTGGCGAACCGGACGGGGTCCGGACTTTCATGGAGGTCATTGACCTCCCGCACATATTTCAGGGACCGGACCTTGACTTCATCCTCCATGGCCTGCATTCCGATCACAGGTTCCCCGGCAGTCTTGCGGCGGTTCATGTCCATGATCGTCCTGACCACGAGACCATAATAGGCATCGTCGTCCTGGGAGATCTTTTCCAGCCCTGCAATGGTGTATTCGCCGCTGGCCAGGTAATCCAGGAAGGGAAGGAGCCGGATGGGATCCTGGGATCTTCCGATCAGGACAATCTGATGCACCAGGGAATCCGGGTTCCTGCGAATGGCCTGCCCCACCGGGGTGAAGGAGGTAGCGTAGGTATAAACCAGGACCGGGTAATCCCTGGCGATCCGGGCAATAATCGTATCCGTGAAGGGTTCATTGAGGAATTCCGCATATTCATCCAGCAGCTTTCCCAGGACGCTGTCCGGGTGATCGGCTGCGTATTCCCGGTAGATGATCGCCTTCCCGACCCGGTAACCGAAATTCTGATCGAATCCATCCAGGTTGATCCGGGCGATCTGGTAGGGAACCCCGGTAACGCAGGTTGCAACGCTGCTGTCCTCGAGGTCAGCATGCATCATATCCTGGAAATTCCGGATCAGATCGGGGGCTTCCCCGGGACTGATCTGGCTGAAACGGGACTCCCGGAGGTATTGGGTGAGGGTATGGTTGAGGGCGCTCAGATAGACCATGGTGCGCCGGGTTCCCAGATCCATTTCCTCGATGGCCGTCTGGATCGTGTCGACTGTTGAGGTCAGGGCCTGAATGGTGGATTCCCGCTGCCGGGCGTCATTGAACAGACTGCTGTCCACTGCGCTTTTGACCATCCGGACCGCCTCCCCCTGCTCCCGGTCGATGGATTCATGGATCCATTGTCTTCCGATGGGAATCCCGAGACCTGTGGTATCCGCGGCCCGGCAGCGTTGCCAGCCCGGGACCAGCAAGAGCAACAGAAAAAACTTTTTCATAGGTCGGCAGGGTGCAATTACCGGTCAAATTTACATTCAATTGGCATATCCTCCCCAAATCCGCGAGGCCAGTCCCCGCCGGATCCGGGTACCGGAAAAATTTGTGGGGAAATCCTCCGGTGGAGCAGGCAGGGTTCAAACTGGCTCAGAACTCAGGAAACTGGTTTTGAATCCGCCTGGAGCAGGACTGTTGGCGACAGGAAAATCAATGTTGCATCACCATGAACCGGGTGACTATAATGGCCGGAATTTTACACCGGCTGGTGTTTTGCCAATCCACCATAACCCGGACGGGAAAATGAGAACCTGGGGAGAGATGGAAGATTTCGGAATTATCCACCACAATATTGCCGGTATAGGAAGAATCCGTAAAGTGGAAATAGACCCCGCCGCTACTACAGGGGCAGCCGAAAACACAGGGTATGAGGCTCACATCGATGCCTGTAATGACCCCTTCATTTTGGAACAGCCGGGGATTTTCCTTAACGCAGGAAAAAAGCAAGGTGAGGGAAAAAAGCAGGAGGATGGTTCTTTTCATGTTTCATCGCCTTCGTGAGACCTAAATTATCCCTTGTTCTTCGAATTACATCCGGGTAGCCCCGGAAATGACCCTGGAATGTAAAAGGAGTTGCCTCCTGCCCTTCCAGGACCCTGAAAACCACTGCGGATTTCGGGTCGACGGGTGTTCATAATATGGTAACCTGGAAGATTCCCGGAATATCACCGGACAAGGCTAATTTTGAGTTATCATTCAATTAATTCTATGGAACCGGCAGCGGGAAAAATACTAATCGTCGATGATGAGCCGGATATCCTGGAGATTATCGGTTACAACCTGCGCAATGCCGGGTACGAAACCTTCCTGGCCCGGGACGGGGGGGAAGCCCTCGACAAGGCCAGGGCATTCCATCCCGACCTCATTGTCCTGGACATCATGATGCCGGTGAAAAGCGGGGTCGAGGTCTGCAGCGAACTGCGCACCCTTCCGGAATTCAAGGAAACCCGGATCATTTTCCTGACCGCCCTGAACGATGAACGCTCGGAAATCGATGGCCTGAACCTGGGGGCCGATGATTATATCGCAAAACCCATCAAGCCCAGGCTCCTGGTCAGCCGGATCAACGCCCTGTTTCGCAGGACCTCCAAAACGGATGAAAGGGTGC
Source organism: Chitinophagaceae bacterium (assembly GCA_025451655.1). Lineage (GTDB taxonomy): Bacteria > Bacteroidota > Bacteroidia > Chitinophagales > Chitinophagaceae > JANWKA01. The sequence goes on from JANWKA010000116.1 coordinate 3,468, forward strand.
TCCGGTTCGGGGACCTGGTGATTGACCGGGACCGGTACAGCGTATCCCTCAGGGGCACTGATATCCCGCTTGCCAAAAAGGAATTCGACCTGCTCCAGCTGCTCGCCTCCAAGCCGGGAAGGGTCTTCCTGCGCAACGAGATCCTGAACCAGGTCTGGGGCACTGAAGTGATCGTAGGGGACCGGACCATTGATGTGCACGTTCGCAAGATCCGGCAGAAGGTGGACATGGACCTGATCACCACAGTGAAGGGAGTCGGCTACAAATTCGAGATCTGACCGGATGGGCTCCCTGCCTTTCGGAAATTCGGGTAATTTTGAACCGGCCCCTGAACGTCCATGATCCAGGCAAAGAATCTTTCCCCACAACGTCTTTCGGCATTCACCGCCCTGGTGCTCGCAGCAGTCATTGCGGCATCCAGCCAGTTCATCCGGCCATCAATTCTCCTTTTTGCAATCGCGTTTTGCGGGACCTTCCTGCTTTCATACGGCCTTTTCCTCTATACCCTCCAGAATTTCATTTACCGGAAGATCAAGCTGATCTATAAATTCATTTTCCAGACGAAGGCCACCCCGCAGGAAGATTTTTTCAACAAATCCATACTCCCCCGGAAAAGCATCGAGGAGGTGAACGAGGATGTGGAACGCTGGGCCATCCAGAGCAAGGATGAGATCGACAACCTCCGCAGGAACGAGCAGTTCCGCAAGGAATTCCTGCTCAATCTCGCCCATGAGCTCAAAACCCCTGTCTTTTCCATCCAGGGATACGTCCATACCCTGCTGGACGGTGCGATCGAGGACCAGCAGGTCAACCGCCTCTTCCTTACCAACGCCTCCAAGGGCATCGACAGGCTCTGCAACCTGATCGATGACCTGGATGAGATCAGCAAACTGGAAAGCGGTGAGTTGACCATCAACAAGGAGATCTTCGTCATCCAGGACCTGGTCCGGGATGTATTTGACACCCTCGGGCTGAAAGCGGGCCTGAAGCAGATCCGGTTCTCCGTGAAGAAAGGCTGCGAGTCGCCCCCCCTGCAGGTATACGCGGACAAGGAGAAGATCCGGCAGGTCCTGATTAACCTGCTGGATAATTCTATCAAATATGGAAAGGCCGGAGGGAACACCATCGCCAGCTTTTACGTAATGGACGGGCAGCGGATCCTGGTGGAGATTTCAGATGATGGCCTTGGGATCGCGGAGGAGCATCTCCCCCGGATCTTCGAAAGGTTTTACCGGACGGACCGGGCCCGCAGCCGAGATGAAGGAGGCACCGGCCTGGGACTTGCCATCGTCAAGCATATCGTCGAGGCCCACGGCCAGACCATCAATGCCCGTAGCAAGCCGGAAGTAGGGTCCACCTTCGGATTCACGATGGAAGCAGGGAGGGACTAGCCTGGGGTTAATTCCCCAGGCCAGTCCCCAATTCCCGGATCGGAAGGTTATACCGGGTCCGGGTCGGGGAATCAGAGATTTCCAGAAGCCATTCTGCCAGGCGATCCAGGGAGGGTGGGTCCTTTTTCCCCGGGTCTCCGCCGGCGACCTGGTAGAGTTGGAGGGATTTGGAGGAAAATGGCCTGCCCTGATCATCGGTAAGCTCGATGTCCAGATTGAACCCTTCCTGGATCGCTCCTTCGAATTCCCTGAGGGTCAGGGTCTCGTCGATATAAAATTCCAGGAGCTCCTCGCCCCGCAGGCCGGCTTCCCGCAAGGTCTGGAATGCGGCTACATGCTGGTTCTGCAGGTAAACCGTCACATTGCAATGCAGGAGTTTTCCGAACTGTACCCGAAGCAGGGACATGGTCATCAGCGGATGTAATCTGAGTATTTTCATGGTTTCCATATTTCCAGACACAAATTCGGTGCCTGGTATGTCCTGAATTTTAACCCGCCGTGAACATCCTGTAATCCATGGTGCCTGCCCCGGAGGGTAACAGGCCATGGAGCTGGTCATTCTGAACGGGCCTTTCCAGCGGAAAACAGTAATGCTCCCAGGACCCTTCGGAGTATTCCAGGGCGGCATTCACGAACCGGTTCAGGAGGATGACCAGGTCGTAGCCATGGCTTCCCAGCCGGGCCAGCCATTTGGAATGTTTCAGGGTGAGGTCGAATACATCTCCGTGGAAGAACCATTGGACCTTCCCGTCCACTTCGATCACCAGCTTGTTTTCAATAGTCAGGCCGCTCAGCGTGAAACCGGCATATTTCCGGTGGGCTACCCGGGTATGGGAGGCCGGGAAATAATGTTTCCGGAACTGCCAGATATCGATGAAATCCCCGTTCAGGATCAACACTCCGGGGCTGACGGTTGAAAGATAATCGGCCAGGTCGGCTCCATGGCAGCCAAAGGTCCCCAGGTGCAGGTCGGAAATCACCACGATTTCGGGCTTCCTGGTCCCGGTTCCCATTGGCGGGCGTTCCTGCGGCTCCAGCGAGCGCCTGCAGGAGGCAACCGGTTACCGGGAAGGCGCGCGAAGCCGCAGGATTTGCAAAAGGATTGAAATCTGATTACTTTAGGGTTCCCCCCGGGTTAAATTTTTATTAATCTTGCAGGGAATGGCAAATTCCAGTCCCGGAGTTCCATGATTTCAAATAAAATGAGCTGATCCATGAACCTGAGTTCCTTCATCAAGGTATTTATGCCCAAGGACCGCATCTTCTACCAGCTATTTGAGCAGGTTGCCGACAACCTGGTCCGGATAGGGGAAGTCCTGCGGGAGACCGTGATCACCCCGACCCCTGAAAAAAGAGTTGAGCTCGCCCGCAAGATCGAGGACCTGGAACATGTCAATGACGATTACACCCACCGGATTTTTCTGGAACTGGGCCAGAATTTCATAACCCCCTTCGACCGGGAGGATATCCATTACCTGGCCTCGGCCCTGGATGACGTGGCGGATTATATCCACGGGGCATCCAAGCGCATCGCGATGTACCGCATCAACCAGCCGAACGAAAGCATCATGAAGCTTTCCGACCTGATCTACCAGGCGGTGGTGGAGCTCAAGAAGGCCATCTACGAGCTGAGGAACCTGAAGAACCTGCGGATCATCACCGATGCCTGCGTCCGGATCAACAGCCTGGAAAACCACGCAGATGACATCTACGATGCGGCGGTGGCCAAGCTTTTCGATTATGAAAAGGATCCCCTGGTGGTGATGAAAATGCGGGAAATCTACCAGTCCCTTGAAACGGCTACCGATAAATGTGAGGATGCGGCCAACGTAATGGAATCCATCATCGTCAAATACGCCTGACTATTCCAGTCCTTTTCTAACCTGGCCCCATGATCTTTTTGATAGTTATCATAGCCTTTGCGGTAGTATTTGATTTCACGAACGGGTTCCATGATGCCGCAAATTCCATCGCCACAGTCGTTTCCACCAAGGTGCTCACCCCATTCCAGGCCGTGCTTTGGGCTGCCGCTTTCAATTTCGCCGCATTTTTCGTTTTCAAACAGCACAAGGTAGCCGGCACGATAGCGGATATCATTGCGACCCAGGTGATCAATTACCATGTCCTTCTGGCCGCTACCCTGGCAGCCATCACCTGGAACCTGCTCACCTGGTATTACGGCATCCCCTCCAGTTCCAGCCATACCCTGATCGGTGGCCTGGTGGGAGCCGCGATCGCCGGCGGAGGCGGGATACACAGCGTCAACGCAGTACCCGTGGAAAAAGCCCTCATCTTCATGGTCCTTTCCCCGGTGATCGGCCTGATCCTGGCCTGCCTGGTGACCATTATGGTCGTAAATATTTCCAGAAACACCCGCCCCGCCAGGGCTGAAAGCCGCTTCAAGCGCCTTCAGCTGCTCACTTCCGCGGGACTGAGCCTTTCCCACGGAGGTGGTGACTCCCAAAAGACCATGGGCCTCATCCTGACCGCCCTCTGGTTCTTTGACCGGTCCCGGGGGGCCATCGGCCCCATCAGGGCTTATTCCATGCCGGACTGGCTGCCGGTGCTTTGTTATTCAGCCATCGCCCTGGGGACCATGGCCGGAGGCTGGCGGATCGTCAAGACCATGGGCACCCGGATCACCAAGATCACCCCCCTGGAAGGGGTTTGCGCGGAAGGGGCCGGAGCCATCACGCTGTTCATAACCATCCTTTTCGGAATCCCGGTCAGCACCACCCACACGATTACGGGATCCATCGTCGGAGTGGGCCTCGTGAAACGGGTATCTGCCGTGAAATGGGGAGTCACCATCAACCTGGTCTGGGCCTGGATCTTAACCATCCCTGCCAGTGCCCTGTTTGCCGCTTTGTACCTGGCCATCCTCCACCTGCTGTGACCAAATCCAATTATCCGCCTATTTTTGTGGGCATTCAGACCGAGCAATGAAAGGAATCATTCTGGCAGGAGGATCCGGCACCCGTTTGCATCCCATCACTTTTGCGATCAGCAAGCAGATCATGCCGGTTTACGACAAGCCGATGATCTATTACCCCCTTTCCACCCTGATGATGGCAGGAATCCGGGAAATCCTGGTTATTTCCACTCCCCAGGACCTCCCGCTATTCCGCCGGCTTCTGGGCGACGGTTCCCGATACGGCCTTTCCATCCAGTACCAGGAACAGCAGGAACCCAGGGGACTGGCCCAGGCCTTTGTTCTCGGTGCCCGGTTCATTGGCAGCGACCCGGTAGCCCTGGTCCTGGGTGACAATATCTTTTATGGCAGCGGGCTGGGGGACCAACTCATGCATAACCTGGAACCGGAAGGTGGCATTATTTATGCCTACCAGGTATCCGATCCACAGCGTTACGGGGTGGTGGAATTCGACAGGGAAAAAAAAGTGGTATCCATCGAGGAAAAACCCGAATTTCCCAAATCCGGCTATGCCATACCGGGGCTTTATTTTTACGACAACGAGGTGGTCGGGATCGCCCGGGCCCTCAAGCCCAGCAAAAGGGGGGAATATGAAATCACCGACGTGAACCTGGAATACCTGGAAAGAGGAAAGCTGAAGGTTTGCATCCTGGACCGCGGTACGGCCTGGCTGGATACCGGCACCTTCGATTCCCTGATGCAGGCTTCCATATTCGTGCAGGTGATCGAAAAAAGGCAGGGCATCAAGATTGCCTGCATTGAGGAAATCGCTTACCGGAAGGGATTCATCACCGGGGAAGATCTTACCCGGATCGCACAGCCCCTGCTCAAAAGCGGGTATGGCCAATATCTCATGCAACTGATCCGGCCATCATGACCGGATCATTCCAAAACCCCTTATCCGATCCATGAGCAAGGTTCTTGTCACCGGAGGCTGCGGGTATATCGGATCCCATACCATTGTGGACCTGATTGACCACGGATATGAAGTCATCTCCGTGGACAATAATTCCAGGTCCACCTCCAGGCTGCTGAAGGGAATTGAAAAGATCACGGGTCAAAGGGTGAAGAACTACAAGGTTGACCTTTGCATATTCGACGATACCCACGCTGTATTTCAGGAGAACCGGGATATTGAAGGGATCATCCATTTCGCGGCTTACAAAACGGTTCCCGAATCCGTGGAGATCCCCCTCCAGTATTATGAAAATAACATCAATACCCTGATCAACATCCTGAAATGCATCCAGGAGTTCCAGGTTCCGAACTTCGTATTCTCTTCTTCCTGCTCGATCTATGGTAACACCAGGGAACTTCCGGTGGTGGAAACCACCCCGCCTGGAGCGGTCCAGTCTCCCTACGCCCGCACCAAGCAGGTCGGTGAAATGATCATCCGGGATTATTCCGGGGTCAATTCCACCCAATCCATCCTGCTGCGGTATTTCAATCCGGCCGGGGCCCACCCCACTGCCCTGATCGGGGAGCTTCCCATGGGCAGACCGGATAACCTGGTACCCGTCATCACCCAGACGGCGATCGGAAAACTGGAAAAGATGCAGGTCTGGGGTACCGATTACGACACCCGGGATGGATCCTGCATCAGGGATTATATCCATGTGATGGATATCGCCAATGCCCATACCCGGTCCCTCCAGTACCTCCAGGGAAAAAGGAACCAGGCCAACTGCGAGGTTTTCAACCTCGGAACCGGGAATGGCGTAACCGTTCTGGAAATGATCCATGCCTTCGAAAAGGTGAGCGGGGTGAAACTCAATTATGAGCTCGGACCCCGCAGGGAGGGGGATGTGGTATCCATTTATGCGGACAATACCCTGGCAAGGCAAAAACTGGGATGGAGACCCCGGGCGGATATCGACGAAATGATGCGGACTGCCTGGAAATGGGAACAGGCGCTGAACGAAATGCGGATCTGACCCGGGGAGGGCGCTCCATGCCTGCTAAAGTGTTCACAATCAAATAGCAGCATTCGAGCCGGGGCCTTGCCCTTTCCTCCTCAAAATAAATCAACCAGGTTTTAAACTTCCTCCTTCAACCGGAGTCCAACTTCAGGTTTTTCATTATAGGTAATTCATTTAGGGTAGAAATTCCAGATCCTGCTGATCTGGAATTTCTTTTTAATGTCGACAGCGCCGAAAGGCAGGCGGGAAAACGGTAGATAAATCCATATTTGGACTTCCTGAAAAATCAGCCGATATTAGCCCGCAACGGCCTTCGCCGGCCCGTTGCCGATATGTCCATAACCCAGGATGACAAAGCTTTGCTCGAACTTTACCGGGAGCCCGCCTCAAGGGAAAAAGGATTTACCCTGATTGTCAAAAAGTACCAGGAAAGACTGTACTGGCATGTCCGGAGAATGGTTATTGATCATGAAGATGCCAATGATGTGCTCCAGAACATGTTCATCAAGGTCTGGAACAACCTGGATCATTTCCGGGAGGATTCCCAGCTTTATACCTGGCTTTACCGGATCGCAACGAATGAATCCCTTTCATTCCTGGAACAGCAAAAAAGGAAATCTTCGGTTTCGCTTTCGGATGTCGAAAACGGCCTGAGCAACAAGCTGGTCGCTGATAAACACTTTGATCCCAACAAGTTGGAATGGAAGCTTCAGCAGGCTATCCTGCAACTTCCGGAAAAGCAAAGGGCCGTATTTCACCTGAGATACTATGACGAAATGCCCTATGAGGAAATGAGCCGGGTCCTGGATACCTCGGAAGGTGCGCTTAAAGCCTCTTACCATCATGCAGTTAAGAAGATCGAGGAATATGTCAAAACCCATTAAAGCCAGATTAAAAACATTAAACTTTAACCCGGGTACCCGGTCTAAAACAGGTCATGGAAATAAGGGTTGAGATATTGAGGGAATTGGAGGAAATCACCGGTGGGATTCCCAAATGGGGGGAACAACCGGATTATGCGTTGCCCGAAGGATATTTTGCGAACCTTCCCTTCCTGATCCTGGAAAAGATCCGGTCCGGATCTGAAGTCTCCCGGGAATTGAAGGGGCTTTCCCCGTTTTTAAGCGCAATCCCTAAAATGACCCCCTTTGAGGTTCCTGAAGGTTATTTTGGGGGCCTTGAGGAGTTTTACCGGGATTCCGGGGGAATTGGTAAGGACCCCGTGCCCCCGGATTGGCCCAAAAATATGCCCTTCCAGGTACCTGGAGATTATTTCATGGACCTGCCTTCCGTGGTCCTGTTCCGGGTCCTCCAAACCGTCCCCGCCAGGGTGGTCCCGATTCAAAGGATGCACCGGGTCTTGCGCTACGCAGCAGCCGCGGTCATCGCAGGGGTCATCGCCCTGGGGGCCGGATTGTATTTCAGCCACGGGGCCCCAAGCGTGGATGCCCAGCTGGCAGTCATTCCGGACCAGGCCATAATCGAATACCTTCAAAATCCCGGAGATCCCCTGGACAATGAATCCATTTATTCCCAAATCCCTCCGGCCACCCAGACCAATTCCCTGGTCAGTGGCCTTTCAGACGGCGATCTCCAGGCTTATCTTGACAATACGGTAAGTGTAAGTCAGAATCTTTTAAATTAATTTTGGGTTCCGGATGAAGAAGCGGTTTTACATCCTTTTTTGGTTATTGACGGTCCTGGTGGCTTGCGGTTCATCTTTTGGCCAGGCGGACCAGGTTACCGCCCAATCCCAGGGCCAGGGGAACCTGGACAAGGTCCGGGCTGCCGAGGTCACGTACCTATCCGAAAAAATGAACCTGAGCACGGCTGAGGCTGAAAAATTCTGGCCGGTTTACAACCAGTATACCGCCGAAATGCAGCAGCTGATCAATGAAAGGAAGCTCGCTCTCAGTGCCCAGGGAACCGCGACTGACGCCCAGGCGGACCAGGCCCTGAAGGACGAATTCACATTCCGCAAGAAGGCCCTGGACATCCAGGAAAGGTACAAATCTGAATTCCTCAAGGTTTTACCTCCCCGGAAAGTAGCCCTTTTCTATAAGTCCCGGGAAGAATTCAGGGCCAAGGTAGTCGATGAACTGAGCCGCAGGAGGGCATTCGGAAATCCCAATCCACCCCGGGAAAATCAGGCAATCCGGCCCCGGCCGATCCATCTGCATGGCCGTTAAAGCGGAGGAAGTTTTGCAGCCGGCGTCCGGATATCGTGATAGTACAGAAAGGTCCAGTCTCCATCCCTCCCCCTTTGCACAAATTCCTGTCTGAGTTCCATGGATTTTTTGGGTTCATAATCATAATTGGCCATGAACCGGTTTTTCATCTGGGAAGCCTGCGGAGCCACATCCCCTCCGAAAAATGCCCGGGTCCCCCCATCTTCCACCAGGAAGACCTGGTGGTAGGGACAATGGCCCCCTGTCAGTTCATAATGGATTCCCTTACCGATCTCCCCGCTTCCTTCCAAAAGCACCAGCCGGTCCCCGCCTGTCAAAAACCGGAAATCCTCCGCATGATAGGATTTTCCATCCCTTGAAATTCCATAATCCAGCTCCTGCCTGTTGATATAATACAAGGCATTGGGAAAGGAGGGAATTTTCATTCCGGAACGGGGATCTTTCATACCAAGACCCCCTGCATGGTCCTGGTGGAGGTGGCTCACCAGGACCCGGGTGACGTCCCCAGGGCGGATTCCCTGGTCCTGGAGGTTTTTGTGGATCTGCAATTCGCCCCCGGCACCCGGGAATCCAAGACCGCTGTCCAGCAACAGGATGTCCCTGGACGTGACGAGCGCGAAGGGCTGGATCTCCACCAGAAGAGAGCCCCGGGGCCGTTCTTCCATCCGGTCCCTGCCCTGGTCGAAGGGAACGAACCTTTTGGTGGCATCCACTGTAAAACTTCCTTCAGAAAGCGGGATTATCTTCATGGGAATGGATTGGGAGGTATCCCCGAGGCTACCTCAAGACCATCTGCCGGTCCGCGTCCAGGCGAAGCAGGATGAAGGTCAGGGCCGTAAAGGTCATCAGCGAGGAACCTCCGTAGCTGATGAGGGGAAGCGGAATCCCGATCACCGGGGCCAGGCCCACCTCCATGCCGATATTGATCGCCATATGGAAGAAGATGATGCTGGCCACCCCGTAGGCATAGACGCGGGTGAATACCGATCGCTGCCTTTCTGCAATCAGGATGATCCGCATCAGCAGGGCGATATAAATCCCCAGCAGGACCAGGGACCCAAAAAATCCGAACTCCTCCCCGATGGTGCAAAAGATGAAATCTGTGCTTTGCTCCGGCACGAAATCAAAACGGGTCTGTGTCCCCTTGAGGTAGCCCTTCCCGAGAAAACCTCCGGAACCGATGGCAATCTTGGACTGCATCACATTATACCCTGCCTGGGGATTGATTTCCTTTCCCAGCATGACGTTGATCCGGGTTACCTGGTAGGGTCTCAGGACATGTTTGAAGGCGAAGGGTACCGCAAACATCACGAAAGAGGAACAGAATCCCCAGATCAGCACCACCAGGATGATCCTGACCCTGCGCCTGGCCATTCCCCTGCGGCTGAGGTACAGGACCAAAAGGGCTATCGCGGATAGAATAATAAAAAGGAGGTCCTTGTTCACCAGGAGGGCCGAGATCACGAGGATGACCAGGGAGAAGGCCACTACCAGGACTTCTCCCGGAAGGCCTTCCCGGTACATCGGGATGAAAAAACAAAAATAGACCAGGGCCAGGCCGGTCTCGTTCTGAAATATGGTAATGAAGGCGGGTATCAGGGCGATGGCAATCGCGATGATCTGGGATTTCAGCCGCCGGAAATTCGTTTCCAGGCCGGAAAGGTATTTGGCGAGCGCCAGGTCGGTGAACAACTTGCAGAGTTCCGCTGGCTGGAACTGGAATCCTCCGATCACCAGCCAGGAATGTGAACCCTTGATGTCCTTTCCGGCCACCAGCACCAGCAGCAGCAGCCCGATGCCGGCCACATAAAGCAGATTTGCCGTGGCGGTGAACAACTTGCTGTCCACCTGGAGGATGATAATGGCCAGGATGGCGCAGATGCCCAGCCATTTCACCTGCTGGGCATAGGTCTTGCTGAAATGGAAGAGGGTATTGATCACGGATTCTCCCTCCCGGTGCTCCACGGCGAAAATGGAAAGGACTCCGACCAGGGTAAGGGCTATGAACAAATAGACTACGGGCCAGTCGATCCCGCGGGCCAATGTGGTGTTTTTCCGGTTCACCTGTGAAAGTTTGATGCGATCGGCACCGGTATTCCGGTCCTGACCGCCAACTTGTGCAGGCTTACCTTTTCCAGGCTGTCCACCTGCTGCTTCTCGACCTTGATGTATTCCGGGATCAGATCGGCAGCCTCAATCCGCTGAAGCAAGGGCAGGCGATCGGTGGCAATGGTGTCCCTCAGGTATTTCTCCATCATCAGGCTGGCAATTGGAGCGGCCCAGGTGGCTCCGAACCCGGCATTCTCCACCACCACGCAGATGGCGATTTTGGGATTTTCCATGGGAGCGAATGCGCCAAAAAGGGAATGGTCCTTCAGCTTCACCCGGACCCCGTTGATCACCTTATAGTTTTCCGCGGTCCCGGTTTTACCGCAAATATTGATGCCCGGGATCTGGGCGTCAAATGCTGTTCCGTGTTCCACCACTTCCTCCATCCCCTTGATCACCGTCTGGTAATCGCTTTCATCTACCTGGGGGATCTCATGTTTGATACGGAACCGGGCGATTGCCGGATCGCCGCCTTCCACCCGCATCACCAGGTGCGGGGTATAATAAAAGCCATGGTTGGCGATGATGGCCATCAGGTTGGCGATCTGCAAGGGCGTTTCCACGGTTTCCCCCTGACCGATGCCCACCGATACCACCGTGCAGGAATTCCACCTTCCCTTACCAAATACCTTGTCGTAATGCGCAGTATCGGGGATATAACCCGGGGATTCCCCGGGAAGGTCGATGCCCAGGCGGTGGCCCAGTCCGAACTGGCTCAGCTGGTGGTCCCAGTTCACCAGCCCGTCCGCCACGTGGTGGTTCTGGTCAATGATCATCCGGAAAACCTGGAGGAAGTAAGAATTGCAGGAATAGGCAATGGCGTTCAGAAGACTCGAAGCATGGCCCGGCTTGGTTTCTGTGCATTTATAAACCCTGCCACACCCGTAATAGGCGCCCAGGCAAACGATCCCGAAGGCGGGCGTGATCACCCCCTGGTTCAGGGCGATCAGGGCATCCACAGGTTTGAAGGTGGAACCGGGGGGGTAGCCAGCCTGGATTGCCCGGTTGAACAGGGGTTCTTCGGGATCATGCAGCAGGCGGGCATAATTGGAGGACCGGTCCGCTCCCCTGAGCAGGCTGGGGTTAAAATCAGGGCTGCTCACCAGGGCCAGCACCCCGCCGGTCTTTGGATCCAGGGCGACGATCGCCCCGATCTTGTTTTGCATGAGCCGCTCCCCGAGGGTCTGCAGGTCCATGTCCAGGGCCAGGTAAAGGTTGCGTCCCGCGACGGAGGGGGTATCATACATGCCCCCCGCATAGGGTCCCTGGGGCCGGTTGCGCACATCCCGGACCAGGTATTGGATCCCTCTTTTTCCCATAAGAACGGGCTCATAGCTCCGCTCGAGCCCGTTCTTTCCCACAAAATCTCCGGACAGGTAAAAGTCCTTGCTCCGCCGGATGGTAGCTGAGTCCACCTCGGCGGTATAACCAAAAATGCTGGCCCCCGCCGGGTAGGGATAGTTCCTGACCGGGCGCTCTACGAGCTCAAACCCGGGAAATTGGTAGAGGTTCTCCTGGAGCCGGCCATATTCCTCCGGGGAAAGCAGGGGAATGAAGACCGACGGACGGACCCTGGAATTTTTAACAATGGCCCGGTAAATCAGCCGGCGGAACTGGGCGGTATCGATGTCCACCAGGTTGCAGAAATAGGCCGTATCCATGGATTTTACCGCGACCGGGGTGACCATCAGGTCATAAAGGGCGTCGTTATTGACCACCACCCTTCCCCTGGAGTCATAAATGATGCCTCTGCCGGGATAGATCACCTTCCTTTCAATGGCCTGCTCGTTGGCAAGCTGCTTGTATTTCTTCTGCAGGACCTGAAGGAAAAACAGCCTGAGGACGATCGCGCCCACGATTCCCAGGAAGATCAACTGGATCACGGTTTTCCTGGACTGGTTGAAGACGGACATCGGGGAGGGGAAATTCCGGTGCAAAACTACTTAAATCGGGCCATCCCTGAAATCTGGCAGGCCCGGAGAAAAAATGGACTTCCATTTCCAGGATCAGGGAACACGGAGCGCACCAGAATCATCCGGATATGACAAGAAATGAAATTACCTCTTTCTCCGCCCTCCGACCCGAAATTGGACCGGGGCCATTGCCGCGATATTTCCTTATCCTCCCGAGGCAGAAAGGTATTTTTCAGCATAGCTGTAAGGGTTCCCGAACCGGATCAGGAAATGGTCCGGATTCTGTTAGCCCCTCCTTCTTGAAACGAAAAGCATTTCATAAAGCAGGATGAGGCCGGTGCTGACCATGACGGAAAGCAGGATTTTGAGCAGGAGATAAAAGAACCCGGCGAAGCCGAACACTTCCAGGGTAAAATAAACCACATGGTGGATGGAAACCAGGATCAGGGTATAGACCGAGAACTGCGCAACGCCCATGGTCCGGAATGAGGGCGCCTTCTGGACCATTTCAAAACCACCCTGCGGCGCCAGGATATTGATGATGAAAGGTCTCAGATAGGCGATCAGGACGCAGGCGATGGCATGCATCCCCATCGTGTTCATGAACGCATCCATGGTCAGTCCCAGGGCCAGTCCGCAAAGGATCAGCAGGGGTCGCTGGATCCGGAACGGCAGGACCAGGATAAAGACCATGTAGATATAGGGGTTGACGATCTGGTGGATCAGGATCCGGTTCAGGACGAAAACCTGGAGCAGGATCAGCAGGATGAACCGGAAAATATTTTTCAGAAGCTCACTCATGGCGCTTCAGTGGATTCGAGCTTGTTTTTCTCATCTCCTTTCAGGTTCCGGATCACATAAACATATTGAAGGTTGTAAAAATTCGTGGCAAACCGGATCCGGATCGTGTGAAAATTACTGGAGGGGTCATCGGTGATCCGGTCGACATACCCAACCGGGATGCCCCCCGGGAAAAGGGTGGAAAACCCGCTCGTGACCACGGCATCCCCGGTTTTTACCCGGGCACTCCTGGGTATGTCCTTCAGAATCCCGTGGGCTCCATCCAGGAGGGGACTCCAGACCACGGAACCGGTGTATCCGCTGTCCACCCTCGCGCTGATGCTCGTCTGCTTGTTGAGCAGGGACATGACCACGGCGTAATTGCCACTCACGCTTCGGACGATCCCGGCCACCCCTGAGGGGCTCATCACGCCCATATTGGGAAACACTTGCTGGTTCCTCCCGCGGTGAAGGGTAATATAGTTGTTCGCATTGTTCACGCTGTTGTTCACCACCTTGGCAGGCAGCCAGACGAATTTCCTGCCCAGGCCGGTATCGGTGACCTGCAGGCTTCCGGTATCGGGCCTGTCATAATCGGAAAGCAGCCGGTTGCGGAGGCGGGCATTTTCCTGGACCAGACTATCATTGGTGGACTTCAGCTGGAAATAATACTGAATGTCGTTGTATTTCTGGTAAAGCTTCCCGGTCACTGCGTTGGATGAATTCAGGAAAGCAGAGCGCTGAAAGCTGTTATCCCGCAGGAAGATGGTGAAGCAAACTATTTCTATCAGGAGGAAAAAAAGAAAATTGAAATAGTTTCTGAAGAATATGATGAGGTTCCGCACGGGTAGGTATTAATGCTCAGGTCCAATCCATAGCTCCGGGTCCCCATGGCAATAGCCGGCCGCTCACTGCATCAGGAAGGGGTATTTCCCGATGTGTTTCAGGGCAATTCCTGTGCCGCGCACCACGGCCCGGAGCGGATCATCTGCCACATGGACCGGCAGTTTGATTTTCTGGGCCAGCCGCTTGTCCAGGCCTCTCAATAAGGCTCCTCCCCCGGTAAGGTAAAGTCCCCTGCGATAAATATCGGCAGCGAGTTCAGGAGGAGTGGTCTCCAGCGCCTTGAGGATGGCCTCCTCAATCTTGAAAATGGATTTATCCAGGGCTTCGGCGACTTCCTGGTAGGTCACCATGATCTGTTTGGGTATCCCGGTGACCAGGTCGCGGCCATTTACCGGGATATCATCAGGAGCATTGTCCAGTTCCTTGAGCGCCGAGCCTACATGGATCTTGATTTGTTCCGCCGTCCTTTCCCCGATCAGGAGGCTGTGGTAGCGGCGGAGGGCTTCGGTGATGTCTGCCGTGAATTCGTCGCCGGCGATCCGGATGGACTGGTCGCATACGATGCCGGCCAGGGCAATCACTGAAATTCCCGTGGTTCCGCCTCCGATATCGATGATCATGTTACCCACGGGTTCCTCCACATCAATGCCGATTCCGAGCGCTGCCGCCATGGGTTCATGGATCAGGTAAACCTCCTTGGCTCCAGCCTGTTCGGCAGAATCCCGGACCGCGCGTTTTTCCACTTCGGTGATGCTCGAAGGAATGCAGATCACCATCCTCCAGCTCGGGGCGAACAAGGGTTTTTTGGGATAGATCATCTTGATCATTTCCCGGATCATTCCCTCGGCCGCATTGAAATCCGCGATGACCCCATCCCGGAGCGGGCGGATGGTGCGCAGGTACTCATGGGTCTTCTCATGCATCATCATCGCCTTCTTCCCCACAGCTACGATCTTACCGCTCGCTCTTTCAATCGCCACGATGGAAGGCTCATCCACCACGACCTGGTCGTTATGAATGATCAGGGTATTTGCAGTACCCAGGTCGATCGCAATCTCCTGGGTCAAAAAATTAAAATATCCCATTATGGAAGCTTAAAATTCAAGGTGAGTCATTGTGGTTTCCGTCCGAATCACCGTTCGCTAAAGGTATTACAAATGTCGAATTTCAATCAAATTATTAGCTCCCGGAAAGGTACCGTTATATCCTCCTACAGGAATTCATGGCCAATGTCCCCCCTGAAATATTTCCCTTCGAACCCTACGGAGGCGGCCAGCAGCCGGGAGGCGGCAGTTGCCTCCCGCAGGCTTTCTCCCAGGGCGGTGGCTGCAAACACCCTGCCTCCGCTGGTAACCACCTTCCCATCCTTCAGCAGGGTTCCTCCCTGGAAGAGCAGTTCCTTTCCCGGTCCTTCAAGTCCGCTAACCGGTTTGCCTTTGGCATAAGCTCCAGGATACCCTCCGCTTGCGAGCACCGTGGTGGCGGCAAACCGGGGATCCGTCTCCAGGGTCATGCGGTCCAGGGTTCCTGAGGCCATGGACTGCATCAGGCTCACCAGGTCGGAGGCCAGCCTGGGAAGGATCACTTCGGTTTCCGGGTCTCCCAGGCGGCAATTGTATTCGATCACGTATGGATCGCCCTTCACGTTGATGAGTCCCGCGAACAAAAATCCCCGGTAAGGGTTTCCCTCCGAAGCCATCCCTGAAAAGGTGGGTCCGAGGATCCGGGACCGGACCTTTTCCATGAACTCCCCCCGGGCGAAAGGGACCGGGGATATGGCGCCCATGCCCCCGGTATTGGGTCCCCGGTCTCCTTCCCCGATCCTTTTATAATCTTTGGCCTCTGGCAGTTCCACCCAGGATTTCCCATCAGAAAGAACAAAAACAGAAAGTTCAATC
>JANWKA010000117.1 GCA_025451655.1 Chitinophagaceae bacterium
CCAAACAGAAAAGGGAGCCATGCTCCCTTTTCTTCTTTATGTGGAGGATGATCAGTTCAACTTGCTGTCCGCATTTTTCAGCTTCTGGTCCAGCTCGTTGTATTTGTCCGTCTGATTTTTGCGGGCATAAATTTCCTTGAGGCCGGTAATGGCTTCCTGGTAAATGTTCAACTCGGACCCGGTAAGCTTGGGTTTGGCATCCAGTTCGGCAAAAGCCTTTTCCAGGTAAGGCTGGGCAAGACCAAGGAACAAGTTCTGTGCCTTGGAAAGGGAATCCGCCCTCATCTGGTCCTTCTTGGATTGGCCCAGGTCTCCCATCTGTTTTCCATACTGGGCAGCCCGGTTATAATATAATAATCCCAGGTTGAAATTGGGGCCATATTCGTCCGGTTTAATTTCCACGGCCTTTTTATAGGAGTTGGCTGCCTTGTCGAAAAGATCCTGGTAATTGGCAGGCCTAGGAAGGGAATTCCCTTCGGAATCTTTCGGATTGGCCAAATCATCATAGGTCACCCCGAGGTTGAAGTTCAGCATGTAATTTCCGGGATCTTTTTGAACACCGGCCTCCAGCTGCTTCAGGTAGGCATCCATCTGGCCGGTTTCCCGGTAATATTCCATTTCCTGCTGGGCAAAATCGGTGTTATCCGGAAAGACCTGTTTGGCGACCTCTGCCGTTGCCATGAACCTTTCCGTATTCTTTTTCTGAAGGTAATTGGCCAGGAGCACCTGGTAGACGAAAAGATCCTTGTATTTGATTTGAGCCAGTTGCTCCAGGTGCAGGACCGCGGAATCACTGTACCTCGATTCTGTACTATCCGTAAGGCCCGCATTGTAAGCCGCCTTGGACATGTTCAGCAGGGCGAGGGTATCCATTGGAGCCCCGAAAGCCGTGTCTATGGAGTGAAGCAGGTCATTGACCTGGCCGGCGAAGCCGAAGTTGGAATAGGCCGATACATAATCCTTATTCTTGAATCCATTGATGGCATTGTTCCAGAAAATCCCGTACATCTTGTTAATCCCCTGCTCTGCCGCCAGGATCAGGCCGCTATTCCCGGTGGGCTTCAGGGCGTGGGACTTCCAGAAACTTTCAACGGCGACGGAATCCGGATTGGGGGAAAGGGCTTCATATTTGGGATTTGCCCCGATCGCCTGGTAGATCTGTCCTCTCAGGGTCCAGGAATCAGCATCTCCCATGGTCTTTTCATTGGTCACTGCCTGATCGATGAAGGTCTTTGCCTTGTCCAGGTCACCGCTTTTTAAATCCTCCTTGGCATTATCGATATATTTTTTCTGGGCTGCCGAGCACAGGACCATGACTCCACAGACCAGGAAAAGCATCAGTTTTTTCATTTTTTCGATTTTTGGAAGGGGAAATATATAAAAAATAGTATCAATTGAGCCTTGGGTCCTCATCCTTCCCGGTCCTCCAGCCGGGCAACGGCTGCGATGGAATCCCATTCGTCCAGGCGGATCAGCCTCACTCCCTGGGTTGCCCTGCCGGCTTCCCGGATCTCGGCCACCGCCATCCGGATGGTAATTCCGGATTTGCAGGTGATCATCAGGTCATAGCTTTCCTCCACGGCCAGAATGGCGATCAGGGAACCGGTTTTTTCAGTTACATGGATCGTCTTTACCCCTTTCCCTCCCCGGTTGGTGATCCGGTAATCCTCGATTTCGGTTCTTTTCCCGAATCCTTTTTCGGACACAACCAGGATGGTTTTGGACTGGTCACCCTTTTCCACACAAACCAGGCCAACCACTTCATCATTTTCATTTTCAACCTCGATACCCCTAACTCCGATGGCTCCCCTGCCGGTATCCCGAACGGTCTCCTCCGGGAAACGGATGGCTCTTCCACTCTTGACTGCCATCATGATTTCGCAGCGGCCGGTTGTCATTTTGGCTTCCAGAAGCTGGTCCCCCGGATTGACCGTAATGGCGATGATCCCGCTTGGGCGGGGTCTTGAAAAATCTTCCAGAGGGGTCTTTTTGATGATCCCGTTGCGGGTACAAAGGACGATGGAATGGGATTGCACGAATTCCAGGTCTCCGAGGTCCTTCACATCGATGATGGCCCGTATCTTGTCATCCGAAGGCAGGTGAATCAGGTTCTGGATGGCCCTTCCCCTGGATTGCTTCTCCCCTTCCGGAATTTCATAAACCTTCATCCAGAAACACCTTCCCTGCTCGGTGAAAAAGAGCATGGTATGGTGGGTAGAGGCGACGAAAAGGTGCTCGATGAAATCCTCCTCCCGGGTCTTGCCCCCGATGGCCCCCCGGCCACCTCTCTTTTGCTGCCGGTAATCCTCGGCGGAGGTTCTTTTGATATATCCCTTGTTGGAGATCGTGATTACCACATCCTCCTCGGCGATGATGTCCTCAATCCGGAGCTCATCTGCCAGGTATTGGATCTCGGTTCTGCGGGAATCCCCGAATTTCCTTTTGACCTCTTCCAGCTCTTCCCGGATGATCCGGTAGCGGAACGGCTCATCCGAAAGGATGAGCTTCAGGTTTTCGATCTGCCGGACCAGGTCGGCATACTCCTCCCGGATCTTGTTCATTTCCAACCCGGTCAAACGCTGTAACCGCAGTTCCAGGATGGCTTTGGCCTGAATCTCACTCAGGGAAAACTTGCCCATCAGGCCGTCCTTTGCCTCGTCCGGGTTGGAAGCGGCCCGGATCAGGGCGATCACCTCATCCAGGTGGTCCAGGGCGATCAGGTATCCTTCCAGGATATGGGCCTTTTTCTCTGCTTCCCGGAGTTCGAAACGGGTTCTGTTGACGACGATATCATGGCGGAACTGGATGAATTCCGCTATCATTTCCTTCAGGTTCAGCACCTGTGGGCGGCCATGGACCAGCGCCACGTTATTGATCCCGAAGGAAGTCTGGAGCTCCGAAAACTTGTAAAGCTGGTTGATCACTACCTGCGCAATGGCATCCCTCTTAAGGTCCACCACCAGCCGCATCCCGTCCCGGTCAGATTCATCCCGCACATCGCTGATCCCCTCAATGACCTTTTCATTGACCAGCTGGGCAATCTTCTGGTGCAGGGCGGCCTTGTTCACCTGGTAAGGAAGTTCATAAATGACCAGGAGTTCCTTTCCGGCGGAAGTGGTTTCCACATTGATCCTCCCCCGGACCACCACCCTGCCCTTTCCGGTCTCGAATCCCAGTTTCACCCCTTCATATCCATAAATGATCCCCCCTGTTGGAAAATCCGGAGCCTTCACGTACTTAATCAATTCGTCGACCGTAATATCGTTTTTTTCAATGTATTGAAGGCATCCATCTATCACTTCGCTGAGGTTATGAGGAAGAATATTTGTGGCCATGCCTACGGCAATCCCTGAAGCCCCGTTCACCAGGAGATTCGGGATCCGGGCCGGAAGCACGGTGGGTTCTTCCAGGGTATCATCAAAGTTCAGGGTGAATGAAACGGTTTCCTTATCGATATCTTCCAGCATGGATTCGGCGATCCGCTGGAGCCGGATCTCCGTATAACGCATCGCGGCCGGGGAATCCCCGTCCACGGATCCGAAATTACCCTGACCGTCCACCAGGGGGTAGCGCATGGTCCAGTCCTGGGCCAGCCTTACAATGGTGTCATAAATTGCGCTATCGCCATGAGGATGATATTTTCCCATAACCTCTCCCACGACCCGGGCTGATTTCTTGTAGGCTTTATTGCTGTTGTTGCCCAGTTCATTCATTCCAAAAAGCACCCTCCTGTGAACGGGTTTGAGCCCGTCGCGGACATCCGGAAGGGCCCGGCTTACAATGACCGACATCGAATAATCGATGTAAGCGGTCTTCATTTGTTCCTCGATATTAATGGGAATGATCCTGCCCCCCTGGGACTGGGTCGACTGCTGTTCTTCCATGGGTATGAACTAAGGAGATAAAGGGTTAACCAAGAGATTGCAAATATAACAGATTTCGCCCGGAATCCAGCCTGGATGGGCCTCCCCTTTTCTGTAAATTCCCGGAAATTCCGGCTCAGCATATTCCTGCCAATCAGCAGGTTGTGGATGTGGAATCAGAATTTCCGAAAAGACCTCTGAAAGCCGGATAATAATATCGTCCAATACCGGTTTTTAGCATGATAATTGCCCACCCTGTGGTAATATTTTAAATATTCCTAAATTGAAAAGCCGGGGTCATTATGCCAAACATCCTGCTACTTGGAGCCGGTAAATCTTCGACCTACCTGATCGATTATCTGGTGGCAGGAGCTCCGAAGCACAAATGGCATCTGGTGGTGGCCGATCTCGACCAGGAACTGGCTCTTTCCCGGATCGGGAGGACCTTCCATGCCAGCGCCGTGAGCCTGGATATCCGGGACCCGGAAAGCCGGAGATCCAGGATCGAAACTTCCGACCTGGTCATCTCCCTCCTCCCCCCGGCGCTCCATGAATCGGTCGCAAAGGATTGCCTGGACCTGCACAAGAACCTGCTCACCGCATCCTACCGGGATGAGGGGGTTCGCAAAATGGCGCCCAGGATCGAAAAGGCAGGGCTCCTTTTCCTGTACGAAATGGGTCTGGATCCGGGAATCGACCATATGTCTTCTGCAAAATTGATCAGGTCCATTACAGGAAAGGGAGGCGTGGTTCACTCCTTCCGTTCCTTTTGCGGGGGCCTTTCAGATCCCTCGGCCAACGACAATCCCTGGCATTACAAGGTCTCCTGGAATCCCCGCAATGTTGTGCTTGCCGGTAAATCCGGAGCGGTATATAAGGAAAAAGGGAGGATCTGCAGGTTGACTTATGAAGAATTATTCGACCAGGCCAAAACCGTCCAGGTCCCTGGCCTCGGAAGGCTGGCCTATTACCCGAACCGGGATTCCCTGGAATATATGAGCCTCTATCAGGTAGAAGAGGCTGAAACCTTCATGCGGGCCACCCTCCGGTTCCCGGATTTTTGTGAGGGCTGGAATGCCCTGGTCAAGCTGGGTCTCACGGATGAAAATAAATCGCTGAACACGGACCGGATGCCCTTCGCCCGATGGGCCACCCAAAACCTCAGGCACCGGAAAGGGGCATCCAGCGAGGAAGCCCTCCAGGAATTTCTGAAGGTCCATGAAAACTCGAAGGTGATCCGGCAATTGCGGTACCTCGGCTTCCTCAACGGGGGACTCATCAACCAGGGGAAGCGGTCCAACGCGGAAGTCCTACAATCCGTCCTGGAAAACAAATTGAAGATGGAACCCGATGACCGGGACCTGATCGTCATGCAGCATGAAATTGAATTCGAACGGCGAAACATCCGGACCAGGCTGATGGCCACCCTGAAGGTGATCGGAGAAAACGATCATCACACGGCTATGGCGAAAACAGTGGGCCTTCCCCTGGGAATTATGGCCAAACTGATCCTCACCCGCAAAATCGCCCTGAGCGGCCTTCTGATACCCATCCTTCCGGAAATCTACCAGCCCGTTCTGCGGGAGCTGGATGAATGGGGCATCCGGTTCGAGGAGCATTTCGCCTGAACCAGATTACACGTTGAACCGGAAATGCATGATATCCCCGTCCCGGACCTGGTAATCTTTTCCTTCGATGTTCATTTTTCCATTGTCCCTGCAGGCTGATTCCGACCCATAACGAATGTAATCCTCGTACCGGATGACTTCCGCCCGGATGAATCCCTTTTCGAAATCCGTATGGATCACCCCGGCCGCCTGGGGGGCCAGCATACCGTCCGGAATCGTCCAGGCCCTGACTTCTTTTTCCCCGGCTGTAAAATAGGTGATGAGATGCAACAGGTGGTAGGTGGATTGGACCAGCCGGACCACTCCGGAAGTTTCCAGGCCCAGGTCGGAAAGGAAGGCCTTCCGGTCCTCAAAACTATCCAGGGCCGCAATTTCCGATTCGATCGCCGCGCTGATAGACAGGATTTCCGCCTGCTCCTCCTCCAGGGCTTCCTCCACCGCCCGGGTATAGGAGTTGCCCACCAATACCGAAGCTTCGTCGACATTACAGACATAAATGACAGGCTTGGAGGTAAGCAGGAAAAGATCGGATATGAATTGCTCCCGGTCCTGGGCCCGGACCGGGAAACTGCGGGCCGGTTTTCCTGAGTCCAGGTGGGTCCTGAGATCCTTCAGCAATCCGATCCCGGCGAGGGCTTCCCGCTCGCCGTTGCGGGCCTGTTTTTCCATCCGCTGGATCTTCCGGTCCACGGATTCCAGATCCTTCAGCTCCAGTTCGGTATCCACCACCTGTTTGTCCCGGACCGGGTCCACGGACCCGTCGACATGGATCACGTTATCATCCCGGAAGCAGCGCAGCACATGGATGATCGCATCCGTGGAACGGATATTGCCCAGAAACTGGTTTCCCAGCCCTTCTCCCTTGCTGGCGCCTTTCACCAGGCCGGCGATATCGACAATCTCCACGGTGGCCGGGATCACCTTGCGGGGCTTCACCAGCTTTTCCAGCATGTTGAGCCGGTCGTCCGGAACCGTGATCACCCCGACATTGGGCTCGATGGTGGAGAATGGAAAATTGGCCGCCTGGGCCCTGGCATTACTGAGGGTGTTGAAAAGGGTGGATTTCCCAACATTGGGCAATCCCACAATGCCCGCCTGTAGACCCATCCCTGAAATTTCCGCAAAAGTAAAGGTTATTGGCTGGAAACCTTCCTTCAACCCGGGATGGTTCCCACCCCCCTTTCGAAGGAACGAAAAAACCGTTGCCGGCCTGATTTTCTCCGCTGCCCCCAGCATCCGGATGCCCCACCGGGACAGGGAGGAGGCAGCTCCCTGCCCTGACGGCAAACCCCTGTGGGCTGTTGCCAAATAAAGAGCTGCCTCAACATATTTATTTCTATTTTAGTGCCGGTTGATTAAAATTTCGATGGACGGCACTGCGATCATTCTCACCAACGGATTCCTGGCACAAAACGCGGCGAAAACGGCTCATGGTCTCATCCGGGGGACCCGGCGATACCGGATCGTTGGAGTCGTGGACCCGGTGCATGAGGGAAATGACGCCGGAACGGTCCTGGACGGAAAACCCCGGGGCATCCCGGTTGCAGGCACGCTCGAAGAAGCCTTGATGGGATCAGGAGGGGCCGTGGATTATTGCCTGGTTGGAATTGCCCCGAAGGGAGGCAAACTCCCGGAAGAAATGAAGCCATTGATTCGAAACTGTATCTCCCGGGGCATTTCCATCGTGAGCGGCCTGCATGATTTCATCAGTGATATGCCGGATATGCAGCATCTGGCTGCCAAAAGCGGAGCCCGGCTGATCGATATCCGCAAACCCAGGCCCAGGAACGAACTGCATTTCTGGACCGGGAGGATTTTCGGGGTGAAGGCCCTGACCGTGGCCGTGCTCGGCACGGACACTTCCCTGGGAAAAAGGACCACGGCCCGGATGGTCACCGATACGGCCTCAACCCGCGGCATCCGGGCCGAAATGGTGA
>JANWKA010000118.1 GCA_025451655.1 Chitinophagaceae bacterium
AGTTGCGGATTCGCTGCTGTTCTGGTACCCGGAGCCTTTCGGGGACGGGATGCATTCCAGCAAAAAAAAACAAAACTTCGACCATGGCCTGTTTAACTTTGGCCCGGAAGGTTTCCGGAATTTGCGTGGCCCTGTTATTGATTGTGGAAGCGGTCCGGAGCCAGGACAGCATGGGTTTCAGGGATCCTTCTATCCCCTTGAAGCAAAGAGTGAAGACCCTGCTTTCGCTCCTGACACGCGGCGAAAAAATCAACCTGCTCGGGTACCGTAACCGGGAGATTCCTTCCCTGGGCATCCCGGCCTGTAACTGGTGGAACGAAGGGTTGCATGGGGATTCCCGGGCAGGGGAAGCAACGGTCTTTCCCCAGGCCATCGGGATGGCGGCTTCCCCGATGACAGCCTGTTATAATGGTGCGCACCGAATTCAGACCCATCCCAGGCAGGTATGATGGCTCCGTTCTCTATCACCAGGGAGACAAGGCCTGGGCCACCTGAGGCAATTCAAAGGATTGCGTCTGCAGCCTGGGGCTGCGGGGATTTTTCACTTTTAAATTTCTGAATCTCATGAACTATAACGGAAAAGCCGCTCAGCAAAACAAGTATGATGCCATAGTAATTGGTTCAGGCCTCAGCGGAGGCTGGGCCGCCAAGGAACTGACAGAAAAAGGGCTCACGGTCCTCATGCTGGAACGCGGTCACGAGCTGATCCATATCACCGGATACAAGACTGCCATGATGGATCCCTGGGAATTCAAGCACCGGGGAAGGATAACGGAGGCCCAGCGGAAGACCCATGAATTCGTCAGCCGGGATGATCCTTACGGCGAGGCCAACGGGAGTTACTGGTTCAAGGATTCCGATGCCCCCTATGAAGAAATAAAGCCTTTTGACTGGTTCCGGCCCAATATCGTTGGCGGTAAATCCATCATGTGGGGCCGCCAGAGCTACCGCTGGAGCGATCGGGATTTCGAAGCCAATGCGCGGGATGGCCATGGCAGCGACTGGCCTATCCGCTACAAGGACATCGCTCCGTGGTATGATTACGTGGAAGGCTTTGCCGGGATCAGCGGTCAAAAGGAAGGATACGCACCTCTTCCCGACGGCGTTTTCCAACCCCCGATGGAAATGAACTGCGTTGAGCAATCGGTGAAAAAGGGAATCGAATCCAATTTCAAAAACAGGATAATGACCATCGGCAGGACGGCCAATGTTACGGTCGCCACCCATGGCCGGGGCCCCTGCCAATATCGCAATCTCTGCTCCCGGGGATGTCCTTTCGGTGCCTATTTCAGTACCCAGTCCACCACCTTGCCTCCCGCGATGGCCACCGGAAGGCTGACCGTTCGGCCGGATTCCATCGTGAGTGAAGTGCTCTATGACGAACAAAAGCAAAAAGCGACCGGGGTCAGGGTCATTGATGCCAATACCAGCGCGACCAGGGAATATTACGCCACGATCATTTTTGTGAACGCTTCCACGGTGGGCACCACTTTCATCCTGATGAACTCCGTGAGTTCCCGTTTTCCCAACGGCCTGGGTAATGACAGCGGGGTCCTGGGCCATTACCTGATGGATCACCAAATGGGGGCCGGAGCCTGGGGAGAGGCGATCGGGTTCGATGACCGGTATTATTTCGGCAGGAGGGCCAATGGTATTTATGTGCCCAAATTTCGCAACGTGGATGACAAGGAAAAACGGGATTATGTCCGGGGCTTTGGTTACCAGGGCGGTGCTTCCCGCACGGGCTGGGAAAGGGGAATTGCCGAAATGGGGATCGGGGCGGGTTTCAAGGATAGCTTGTCCACCCCCGGGATCTGGATTATGGGTCTGGGTGCATTCGGAGAATGCCTTCCATATTACGATAACCAGGTCACCCTCGATCAGACCAAACGGGACAAGTGGGGATTGCCGACCGCGGTTTTCAATTGCGAATTCAAGGAAAACGAAAAGAACATGAGCAAGGACATGATGAATGACGCGGCGGAGATGCTGGATGCGGCAGGTCTGAAGAACGTGAAGACCTACCAGAGGAGTTCCACCCCGGGCCAGGCCATCCACGAAGTGGGTACCGCCCGCATGGGCAAGGATCCCAAACATTCCGTACTCAACGAATGGAACCAGATGCACGCGGTGAAAAACGTGTTCGTCACGGACGGAGCCAGTTTTGCCTCCACCAACTGTTGCAATCCTTCCCTGACATTCATGGCCATTACAGCCAGGGCTTCCGATCATGCTGTCAGCGAATTGAAGAAAGGAAATATCTGAGCTGAATCCGGGTGGGAGTGGAGATTGAAGGGCAACTGACAACAAATTCCTGCTTCAAATGAGGAAGACCAATGGGTGAACTTGGCCAGTTCGGGATTTCAGGTTACTGTTCTGTTGCCTAATTCCTACATTTGAAGGTTCGGGGGATCCCGGAACATTCCAATTATTTCTATGAACTGCAAAGTACTATTAGCAGCAGCCCTCGGGATTATCCTGGAATGGTTCCCAGGATGCAAAAAAAATGAAACGGGCCATCCACAAAATTCCTGCAGGATCACCATGGTTTCAGCCGCAGGGGACCAGGGCTCGGTGGTCGTGAATCTGGCTTATAACAGTGCTGGGAAGATTTCCCTGTTCCAGCCCGGTCCCATCTCGGAATATTACAGTTATAACGGCAATTCCTTTCACGTCAGGGTTTTCCTGGGCGATTCTTCGACTTCCGGGTCCCTGCTAGCGGATCTGTTATGCAATTCTGACCAGCAGGGTAACCTCCTCAATGCCGTTTCAACCAGTTACGATTCCTTAGGAAATCCCATCCTCAGCGACCAATCCGTGTACACTTTCACCTATGACGGGCACGGCCAATTGATCCAAAATACGGATAATGAAACCGGTTTGGGCACGACCCAAATCAATTATATCTGGCAGAACGGAAATATCACGGGGATTATACAGAACGGCGATACCGCGACCCTCGATTATTACGATAAACCTTCTGCGCAGGGAGATTATTTCTGGGTAGCCGGACTGAACCCGCTCACCTATGGGAATATTCATGTCCGGAACCTGCTGAAGAGCATTACCGATGCCGGAGCTTCGGATTACTTCACCTATACCTTCGATGGCCAGGGGAAGATTACCGGTTTCAGCGTCTCCGGGGTGGTCAATTCCGAGGATACCTATACCTGGCAGTGCCCCTGACCCTCAAAATTCAGGATTTGTTGTCTTGGGAAGAAAAAGAATAGTCAAAAGGATGAGATCCTTGATCCGGTCATTTCACCTGAAGCCACCAGGGATCCCCGGGATAGGACTCACCCAGAATCACCGGCTCCCCGATCCTCGGGGTGGTGAGAGAAAGGTTCTTTTTCCCGGCCTCCATCGAGGCCCTGCGGATGGGATCGTCCCAGGGATGCAGGGAAATGGAGAATTTCCCCCAGTGGACTGGCATCATCCATCTGGCGTTCAGATCCTGGGCGGCCTGGACGGTTTCCTCAGGCATCATGTGGATCAGGGGCCACGCCTTATTATATTGCCCGCATTCCAGCAGGGCGAGGTTGAAAGGCCCGTATTTTTCCCCGATTCTCTTGAAGTGATCGTCATAACCGCTGTCCCCTCCCAGGTACAGGGTGTGGTCCTTTCCCTGCAGGATGAAGGAGGACCAGAGGGTCCTGAACCGGGCCATCGATCTTCCTGAAAAATGCCTTGCCGGGGCGGCAGTGAGCCGCAATCCCCCTTCCAGGGGGAGTTCCTGCCACCAGTCCAGCTCCCGGATTTTTTCCGGATCCACCCCCCAGAACTTCAGGTGGGATCCCACACCGAGTGAGGTGCAAATGACTTTGCAGCGCTGGTGCATCCTGCGGATGGTTTCGTAATCCAGATGATCAAAATGGTCATGGGTAAGCAGCAGGATATCAATCGCTGGCATATCTTCCGGAGCATAAAGATCCGTGCCGGGGAAACTCCGACCCATGAAAGAAAAGGGGGAAGCGTGCCCGCATAAAACCGGGTCCACCAGGATGGTGACCCCCTGGATGCGAAGCAGGTAGGAGGAATGGCCAAACCATACCAGTGTGGGGCTTCCTGCCTTCAGGGCGTTCAGATCGGTCCGGAGGGCGGGGAGGGGACCGGGTGGAAAGGTTTCCTTGGGTTTGTTCAGGAATTTCCACATCAGGGACAACATATTGATCCCTTCCAGGGACATCGGTGTCGGGCGCTCATTTTGGAAAATTCCGTCCCGGAAATTCGGGGAGCGGGAAAAGCCCTTCAGGGCATCCCCTGAAGGGACTTTTCCGAATGCCGGGAAGAGGGCCATGGTTTGGATTTAAATGCGGCCTTTGCTCAACGCTTTATTTTGGAAACCGGAGGCGAGGGAAACCGCCCGGGCCAGCTGCCCGGCGCCCACCACTTCCAGTTTTTTCCGGATTGGAATGATTTCCCGGGTATTGGGCAGGATTTTCAGGACCATCTCGGTGTCATGCCATTTACCAATCTGATCCTGTAACTGGTCCATGTATTTTAAGTCGGGCCGCAGATCCATACTTTCTTCACCATGGATCGCATAAAGGATCATCAACCTCTTGATCTTTTTGCGGCAGGGATGCAATCTTTCCCTGAGCCCTTTTTGGGAAAGGGAAACGGCCAATTTTTGGAGTTGTTTTCGATAAAGCTTTTCCAGGGTCCTGTTGCGGATTTTACCGAACCCGGGATCTGGAGCCTGGACCAGCTGTTGAAGTTTTTCAAGGTGGGTGGTGGCCCTGGTCATAAACCCCAGCCGGGTCTCCGCCTCCATTGCTGAGCAGGGACCGGAAATATTTTCCGGGAGGCCTTCCAGTTTGGACAAAAGCTGCAGCTCCATCCAGCGGTCCCGGACTGCTCCCGCTTCCTGAAATAACCGCCGGGTATCCTCCAGGCCGGCCGGAGGGTTTTTCATCGCTCCGGTTTTTCCCATCAAATAACAAAATGCCTTGAGTTTCTTCAGTCCCACCCGGAGGCGGTGGAGGTCCTCAGGCTCACCGGAACGGGTGTAAGCGGTGAGCAGGCCGGGTAGTTTTCGGACCCTTTTTTGAAATTGCCGGAATAATTTCTTTCCCTGGATCACCTGAATCTGTTTGGGGAGGATAAAAATAGGCTATCCTGCCGGAGAAATCGAATCCGGACTGGTTTTCCCGCATAACATCGCCAGGGATACCCGGAATGCCGCCCCTTATTTTGGGGAATGACCTCCTCGGGCCCAGGGGGAGCAAGGATTGGCCCGGTTTTTTTATGCAGGTTTGGGGATAAATCAAATTAAATGGTGGATTCGGAAACCCTACATTTGCCCGGGTTGGGCAGCCCCGTAAGACATTGTTCCCGAAGCGCATGGCAGCCCCTGGTTTATGGAGAATTCCGATCCTTTGATTTACCGGCTATCTTAACCCTATATCCGGAATAGTATGCGAAGGAAGCCACCATTCCTCCCCAGGTCTTTTTGGAGATCGGTTTTCTTTTGGCTTTTCTCCTTCCTGAATAGCTCCCCCGGCCCCGCCCAGCAGCTCAGTCCCGTTTATTTTTCCACGGCTATTGATAACGGCAATGTAGGGGGTCTTTACGACTCCGTGCCTTCAGGTTATGCCAATAACTCCCAAACCTATCCCCTGATCGTTTTTATTCATGGACTGGGTCAGGTGGGAAGCGGTGACAGCACCGACCTTCCGCTTGTCTGGAATTACACCTATGCCCTTCCCAGTTA
>JANWKA010000119.1 GCA_025451655.1 Chitinophagaceae bacterium
ACGCAAATTCCGGAAACCTTCCGGGCCAAAGTTAAACAGGCCATGGTCGAAGTTTTGTTTTTTTTTGCTGGAATGCATCCCGTCCCCGAAAGGCTCCGGGTACCAGAACAGCAGCGAATCCGCAACTGCTGCAAAAGCTAATCAATAATTCCGGAAATATCCTCTTCATCTCCCGGGTCCCTCATTCTTCAGGCAGTTTCCCCGATATTTGACCCGGCCATGAAAAACAATACCGCAATATGGATCATGCTCCTGGTCATCGGGGTCTGGGGCAGCACTTTTCCCATCACCCGGCTGGTGGACCGGAGCGTGCCGCCGTTTTGGTTCGCCCTTTGGAGATTCGTGGTGGCTTCCTGCGTGCTCCTTTTTTGCTGTACGACCCGATGGAGGAAAATCAGGATGGCCCGGGATTTTCCCTGGTTGAGGATTTTTTTGCTCGGATTGATCGGGGTTACTCTTTATTATACCGTATTCACCTGGTCCCTGGTCTATACCACCGCCTCTACCGGGGCCCTGATCCAGGGGTTCATCCCGGTTTGCATCGTGGTGATGGCCCGGCTTTTCCTGGGGGAGCGGATCGGCGTGGTCAAGGGGATTGGCATCGCCGTCTCCGTTGCAGGGGTGCTGCTCCTGGTCTGGGGATCGGCTTCCGATCCCGGTTCAGCCCACCCGTTGCGCGGCAATATCCTGATGGTGAGCAGCGTCCTGCTCTGGTCCGGATACACGATTATGCTCAAAAGGATGCAGAAAATCGACCCCCTGTTGCTCACCACCTCCCTGACTGTGGCGGGAACTATCCTGTTGGTCCCCCTCACCCTGTTGGCTTCTCCCCATTTTTCCTTCCGGACGGTGCCTGTTTCATCCTGGGTAGCCATCATCTACCTGGGAGCCGTCGCTTCAGCACTCTGTTATCTGGCTTATTCCTATTGCATCCGGGTGTTGCCCACCACCCTGATCGGAAATTTCCTGAACCTGGACCCTGCGATTGGGGCCATTCTTTCCCTGCTCCTGTTAAGGGAACAGATTTCCCCTGCCCAGGGAGTGGGAATCGGGATGATTTTGATCGGGATCTGGATGACCACGGGAAGGAAGGCATCCGCCCTGGCACCTTCCTGACCCGGCCCTCTCCTCTTTCCTACCATGCCGATCCTGCAATCCCTGTGCAGCATCTTTGGTAAGCGCCATTCAGGGGAATGGCAGGATATTGGTGGCTAAGGATTAAAATTCCTGAAATGATTCCCCGGGATGGCGCATGCAAAAGCCTGTGGCAGACCGATGCCCGCTCCTACAGCCCCGTCAACCGGCTAAACCGCCGCAAAATCTACGACGTGGCCATTGTGGGAGGGGGGATCACCGGAGTTTCCACGGCTCTTTTGCTTCAGCAGGCAGGAAAATCCTGCATCCTGATGGAATCCAATACCCTTTGCTTCGGAAGTACCGGAGGCACCACAGCACATCTGAGCAACCTCCCGGACACCCCATACTCCACCCTGTCCGCCCGTTTCGGCAAAGAAGCCGCAAGGCTGGTTCGCCAATCAGCGGAACAGGCCATCGGCCTGATCCGCCGCAATATCCGCAAGTATGACATCCACTGCGGTTTTGAAAACGCGGATGCTGTGATTTTCAGCCAGAACCCTTCCCAGGATAACCAGCTTGAAGCATGGAAAGCCGGATGCCTGGAGGCTGGCCTGGATTCTGGCTGGGTGGATCAAAGCCCGGTCCCCATGGATTTCACCCGGGCGCTCCTGGTGAAAGGGCAGGGAAAATTCCACCCGGTGAAATATGTGCAGGGGATTGCACGGGCCTTCGAAAAAATCGGGGGAACCATTGTGCAGCGATGCCGGGTGCAGGAATTCCGGATGGGCGACCCTTTGAGGATTGAGACGAGCCATGGATTTCTGGAAAGCCGGTATCTGGTCTTTGCCACCCATATTCCTCCCGGATGCTCCGGTTATGAACCCCCCTGTGCTGCCTACCGGTCTTATGCGGTGGCCCTCCGAATCCCGGAGGATCGCTATTTCCCGGAACTGGTTTACGATATGGAGGACCCCTACCATTATTATAGGTGCCAATGGGTCAAGGGAAAAAGGTACCTGATCGCAGGGGGAGCGGACCACCGGACCGGCCAGGTGGAGGATACCCGGGATTGCTTTCGAATGCTGGAAGACCATATTCGCCAGCTTTTCCCCGTAAAAGAAATCACCCACCGCTGGTCATCCCAGTACTTCAAACCGGAAGATGGCCTGCCCTATATCGGGGCCCTGCAGGGAAAAGAAGGGAAGGTTTTCGTTGCGACCGGCTATGGAGGAGATGGAATGGTTTATTCCGGCGTGGCCTCCCTGCTCATCCGCAAGCTCATCCGAAAGGAAAAGACCGCTCTCACCGGGCTGTTCAGCCCGAACCGGTTCCAATCCCGTAAAGTCTTTTCAAACCGGGCCGGGGAAAATGGTGGCCCTTCCCGGGGAGTCCAAGAAATACAGCACCCGGAGGAACTGGCTCCGGGTGAAGGCCGGGTTGGGCTTTATGACAAAAGGAGTCTCGCCCAGTTCCGGGACCAGAAAGGAAATCTCATCATGATGGATTCCGCATGCAGGCACCAGCAATGCCAGATCACCTGGAACCCTGCCGAAAAAAGCTGGGATTGCCCCTGCCACGGATCCCGTTATTCCACTACCGGGAAACTGCTGAATGGCCCGGCAGATCAGGATCTCATTCTTTTGGACCTTCACCCCGCACTTCCCCAATCCAGGTAAGATGGAGCCGGATTTTTAAATCTTTTCTCAAAAATCCCTGGCTCCGGGCAATCCACAGCAAATCAACCATTTGGAATTTCCCTTCAATCGAAACAGGATCCATTTCGCCGTTCCCCCGGCCCTCCAATCCGGCATAGTTTTAGCGATTCTTCAATAAAAATCCTTTAAAACCAAATCATTAACCATGAAAAAATATCTCATTCTGATAGCCTTGATGGGGGGCATGTTCCTATTTGGGGGATGTGTCGTTTCAGGAGGATACATCACTACCCGTCCAGCGGATATTACTTATGTCCGGCCGGCTGCTCCCGGACCTGATTTCGTATGGATCGAGGGAGACTGGTACTGGACCGGAGGCGGATACGTCTGGCATGAGGGCCATTGGGCCAGGCCCAGGCGGGGCAGGGCATGGGTACCCGGAGCCTGGGAATCAGCCAACCGCGGATGGAGATGGAGAAGGGGTTATTGGAGATAGATCGGAGACGTTTTGGCTCCTGTCCTGGAACCGGTGGAATCCACCCCAAAGACTGAAATATCCCATCCGGAACCGGAATTCCGGGGCTTTTCTTTTCCCTGAGGCCATTTCTCCACAAAGACCGTCAGGGAACCCGCCTTCTTCCCAGGATCAGGGAGAGGATGAATAATACAACGAAGATGAAAAAAAGGATCTTGGCGATATAGGCGGCGCTTGCAGCAATGCCGAAAAAGCCGAAGACTGCGGCAATAATGGCAATGACCAGAAAAATCAGGGTCCAGCGAAGCATAAAGTTGGTTTTGGGTGGAAAAAATGTATTCAAGTCAAATCTTATTAATAAGAGGCAAGGAATGTGCCACTTCTTATCAAAAATGGCCATAAATGGACACTTTCCGGATGGCTCCAGCCATGATGACCAGGATGCCTGAAAAAATGAGGATACCATAAAATTTTACAAAAATCAGTCCACTGCTTTCAAAAACAATGTCCATATTGGCCTGGGGGGAAAGGAACGCATGTAAAGTTTTTTCTGATCCCCAATCCATGGAATCTCCCATTCAGGTTTCTTCAGAAATCAGGTTGATTTACCTGAAATAAATTGGAGATAATTAAATTGGGTGATCCCGTTAAAAACGGCATCCGGGTATGCCTTTTTAAAGGCGATGGGAGTTTTCATCTTTCCCTCCTTCCATTTGCATTCGAAGGCCGTTATCTCCTGCCTGTTATTAACCTCAATCAGATCCAGTTCCTGCTGATCATAGGTTCTCCAGAAGTAATATTGTGGCTGATATCCCCTATAGTTGTTAAACTTCATTCTTTCCGACAAAATATACTCCTCCCACAACTGCCCAATATCATTTCGACCTTCGATTGGACTGAAATTATTGATCAGGGCATTCCTTATTCCATTATCAAAAAAGAACCACTTTTTACTCTTACTGACTTCTTTCCGTAAATTATTGCTGTATCCCGAAAGCGGATAAATGATAAACACTTTTCCAAGAAGATCCAGGTAGCGTTCAACCGTATTTTTACTTAACATCAGACTATTGCCCAGTTCTACCGTATTTACGGTGCTTCCTACCTGGAACGCAAGCAATTTTAATAGCCTGTAGAGGACATCTGCACCTTTAACCGATTCAAACATTAAAATATCCTTCAACAGATAGCTGTTTACCAATGATTTGAGGTACGCTTCTTTTTCTTCAGTTGTAGGGAATTGCCATAACTCCGGGTAGCTTCCATAGATCAGCCTTTGTTCAAGATTTGAGGCGGTCGTTAAAAAGTCTTCTATTTCAGCAAGTTCCGTCTGGGCAATAGGGTACAATTGGTAAACCAATTGCCGACCGACGAGGGGTTCCCCAGCCGACGCGATCAGGTCAAAACTGCTGCTACCTGTGGCAATAATGGTTATTTCTTTAATATTATCAACCATCAGTTTCAATATCTTCCCTATGTCGGGAACTGCTTGTGCCTCATCAATTAATATCAGTTTCTTAACCCCAATCAGGCGTTGATAATTGCTAATTGTTCTTTCCTGAAGGATCCGTGAAACCTGCAAATCTTCCCCCTGCAGGAAAAGCATCTCATTTTTATGCTTTGCAGCGATATGCTGAATCAGGGTTGTTTTTCCAACTTGCCTGCTTCCATAAAGCATCAGGACTTTTTGTTTACCCAATTGACGGTCGAGCGTTTTCTCCAAAATTCTTGGAATAATCATAAAATGAAATTTGGGATATTTAACTGACCCAATTTATACAATTTTAGCCAATAATGTGACCTAAATAATATAATATTTTAATGAATTAATCTAATTATTTATTAATAAATAATTAATATATTTTGTTAAATTTTAATGAAATATATAAAATATTTTGAAACCCTTATCCATGCCAGGCCAAAATCCCAGGGAGAAAGTTGATTATAGGTCTTAACGGCCTGGCGGTAATTATTGGGTGATTTTGGGGTTTTAAAAATGATCAATTCCTGGCTTTTCATACTAATTCCCACCCCAGCCCCCTTTTTTCCCAGGCGGTTTCCAGATTTACATCAGGATCCTGATTTGGATTTCTGATATTGTTTACTGAGCTCGGTGGGTTTTTGCCGGGATCCGGCAGGGACAGAGTTCAGGCGGATCGAATTTTCCAGGGAGGGATAAAGGGCCTGTATAAAGGCATTTCGGAGGGTCTGGCCGATGATATACCAAACATTCACCTCGGGATCCTTGATATTGCCTTCAAAAATGGCTTTGGTGGCCAGCTGATCCTTCGGGTGATTTTTGAAGACCCAGGCCACAGCGCCGATCAGGGCTTCCCAGACAATCTTCATCGGCTTGGCATGATCCTCCTTCCAGTCAGTCACCTTGAGATCTTTGATGATGGGTTTAACATAGCCCTTGATCGCTTTGTCCCGGGCCGCAGCTTCCATATAGATGCTGATCGTTCCCTGCCTGACGTCGAAATTTCCATAGGCTTCCAGAAAATTATTCAGGTTGGTGAGATCCAGTCCAACCATTTCGGCCCTGGCCTCAAAGGTGGGCGCCGGGGCAAGGGCATTGATCCTCAGGTTGAGCACGGCTTTCCCGCCATAAACCATTGCTGTGCCGGTTACGGTGGATGGAAGCTCCACCTTCTGTCGGTTCACATTGGAAAGGTTCGATGCAACAATATGGACCTGGCGGGCATACAAATCAACCTTC
Organism: Chitinophagaceae bacterium; assembly: GCA_025451655.1. GTDB lineage: Bacteria > Bacteroidota > Bacteroidia > Chitinophagales > Chitinophagaceae > JANWKA01. The sequence goes on from JANWKA010000119.1 coordinate 5,927, forward strand.
GGCTTGCTGTAGAAATCCCGGTAATGAATCTCACCGCCGATGATTTCGAAGCGGTTTAGCTTCAGGGGCATGAGCTTTCCGATAACAACGGTCCAGCTGCTGTCAATCCCGGTCTGGGAAGTGGCTTCGGTGGGTCCGCTTACGAAATTCAGGACGGGATCAATGACGGTGATCTTCCCCACAATCCTGCGGTGAAACAAGGCTTTCCATTCCAAAGACAGGTCCATGGTCTGCGCAGAAAAAAAATGGACCGGAACTTTTCCGCTGGTCTTGTCCAGATAAATGGTCTTCAGGGTATAAGCTCCTCTGAAAAGGGAGACGTCCAGTCCATTCACATGGCCCCTGTAACCATGAATCCGGGTCAGCTCCTTGTTCACCAGTTTCAGTAAAATATAAGGGAGGGCAATTCTTGCAGCGATGAGGACCCCCAGGATGCAGCCTGCCACTATCCACCATGTCCATCTTTTCTTCGGATGCTTGCCTGTGGTCATGGATTCCAGGAGACAAAACAAATGCCATAACCGTCAGGGCCAGGAACCGGTTTTTCCGGGGAAGATTCCCCTCAACGGGAGATGAGGGCTATTCAATCCGGATGATGATCTTTCCCCGCGCATGACCCCGGGCGCTCAGCTCCTGGGCCTGCCGGGCCTCTGTAAGCGGGAATTCTTTTTCTATGACAACAAGAACCTTTCCTTCGTCGATAAACTTCCCGATTTCGGCCAGCCGGGCTCCATGGGATTGGAGCATGAAGCTGGAGCCCCGGATTCCCCTGCGCTGGGCCTCGGCCGAATCGACCCCAACGGTTGAAACCAGGGAGCCCCCCTTTTCAATGAGGTCCCAAGACTTTTTCTGGGTCTCTCCACCAACGGTATCCATGACCAGGTCAAAATCTTTTGCCATTCTGGTGAAATCCTCTTCCTGGTAATTAATGACCTGGGAAGCGCCCAGGGACCGGACCAGTTCGATATTTTTTCCTGATGTTGTTGCGACCACCCTTGCACCGGCAACCGCAGCCAGCTGTACGGCAAAAATGCCAACTCCTCCGGAGCCCCCATGGATCAGCACCTTCTGGCCCGGTTTCAAACGGCCCACCTCGAACAGCCCCACCCAGGCGGTCTGAGCCGCCAGGGGAACTCCTGCCGCCTGCTCAGGCGGAATAGAAGCGGGTGCCAAAGCAGCCTCGCAGGAACGCATGGCGATATATTCGGCATAGGCCCCGTTGCGGAGGGTATCCGGCCGGGCGAAGATCTTGTCGCCTGGCTTGAATCCACGGGCCATTTTCCCCGCCTCCACAACGGTACCGGCCAGGTCCCAGCCCAGGATTAAAGGAAAATCAACCGGAAATGCTTTCGAACTCCCGTTGCGGATCTTCCAGTCCACCGGGTTGACCGCCGCGGAATGGATCCTGACCAGGATATCATCGACCCCTGGCTCGGGCATGGGGGCATCCTCATATTTAAGGACTTCCGGGCCGCCGAAGCCATGAATCCGGACCGATTTCATCAGAATTCAGATTTACCTCCAATCTGCCAAAGCTATGCCAGAAACCCGCCTGTATGGGCTTCCGGCCTTCTGATGCCGGGATGGTTCATTTATAACAGCGGAACATTATATTTGTAGGATTTGCAGGCAGGAACCGGCCCTGCCAACCTTGACCCGAAACCGGACCAAACGAAATTCCCATGGACTCTTATCAGCGGACCATAGAACACCTCCTGGAGGGTACCGGTATCGGCACCCGGGAAGACTCCCCATGCCAGATCCAGGTGCATGACCCCCGTTTTTACCGCCGGGCCCTGCGCCATAACACGCTCGGACTCGGGGAATCCTATATGGAGGGCTGGTGGGACTGCGACCATCTGGAGGATTTCTTTTACAGGCTGCTGCGGGCCGGTATGGAACGGGAAATGAAACCGGGACTGAAGGACCTGCTGGTGGCCTTCACCACCCTCTGGAACAACCCCCAAAGCCGGTCCAGGGCCCGAACCGAAGTGGCAAGCCATTACGACCGGGGCAACGATCTATACCAGGCTATGCTGGACCGCAGGATGATTTATTCCTGCGCCTTCTGGGACAATGCCCAAAACCTGGAGGAAGCCCAGGAACATAAACTGGATCTGACCTGCAGGAAACTCAGGCTCGAGCCCGGCCAAAAGCTGCTCGATATCGGATGCGGTTGGGGAGGACTTGCCCGGTATGCTGCCGAACGGTACGGCGTTTCAGTCGTGGGGATCACCCTGTCTCCCCAGCAGGTCGAACTGGCCCGGGAAATCTGCAAGGGAATGGACATTTCAATCCAGCTTCAGGATTACCGGGATGTGCAGGGCAGCTTTGACCGGGTGGTTTCCATCGGCATGTTTGAACATGTAGGAGGCAGGAACTACGATCCGTTCATGGATAGTGTCCAAAGAGTGCTTAAACCTGACGGCCTTTTTCTTTTGCATACTATCGGAAGTGAGATAGAGGTGAAACACGCCGATCCCTGGCTCCAGAAATACATTTTTCCAGGAAGCAGGCTGCCCTCGGCAGTACAGATCACCCGGTCTATGGAGATGAAATTCCGTTTGGAGGATTGGCAGAACCTCGGGCCCAATTACAACCTTACCCTGCGGGCTTGGCTTGAGAATTTCGAAAAGAACTGGCACGGGCTCAGGGAAAAGTATGGCGATGGTTTTTTCAGGATGTGGAAATATTACCTTTCAGTCAGCGCGGCAACTTTCAGTTCCAGGAAGAACAACCTTTGGCAAATAGTCATGGCCCACCGCGGAAACCTGCCCTATTATCAATCCTTGCGTTGAACGGACCGACCGATTTTAATGGTTCCCAATCCAGGATCAGCTACTCATTAA
>JANWKA010000120.1 GCA_025451655.1 Chitinophagaceae bacterium
AGTTTTGGTCGCATAAATATAAAAATCAGGGACTGGCCTGTTACCTTGATTGCCGGTTGTGAAGGAGGACCTGCGGTCCGGCCTGGGCCCCCGGAAGGGAGGAGACCAGCTATCCTTATTATCCATCTGTCAAACTGAAAAATACGTTAATTTTAATACCCTGTCCGAATCCGGAATGGTCCCTGGGCCGGTCAAAGGTATCATTACCTGCCTGAGATTCTGACCCCGGCCACGAACCCAAAATCCCGCATTGATGCAACCCAGGTCCATCGTATTCGTTCTTTTGGCCTCCCTATTTCCATTTTTGGGCAAGGCCCAGTCCGGGGGCCATGCAGCCATGGACCAGTTCGTCAGCGGGCTCATGAAAAAAATGACCCTGGATGAGAAGATCGGACAGCTGAACCTGCCCACCGGGGGAAACTTTACGATAACAGGGCCGCAGCCCAGCCAGGATGTGGAAGACAAGATCCGGAAAGGGGAAGTGGGTGGCGTTTTTTCCATTTACACACCGGAAGCGATCCGGAAAGAGCAGGATATCGCCGTTCATGAATCCCGACTCCATATCCCCCTGATCATCGGGCTGGACGTGATCCATGGTCACAAAACCATTTTTCCCATTCCTCTGGGGATGTCCTGCACCTGGGATACCACCCTGATCGAGGATGCCGCCCGGATCGCGGCCACAGAGGCCAGCGCCGACGGGGTGGACTGGGTCTTTTCCCCCATGGTGGATATCGCCCGGGATCCCCGCTGGGGAAGGGTCGCCGAGGGATCCGGGGAGGACCCCTGGCTTGGATCCCTGATCGCTGCCGCGGTGGTCCGGGGATACCAGGGCAAAAGCCTCGAGGATACCAATACCGTGATGGCCTGTGTCAAGCACTTCGCTCTTTATGGAGCGGTGGAAGGAGGCCGGGAATACAACTCGGTGGACATGAGTCCCCTGAAAATGTACCAGTACTATCTTCCGCCTTATCATGCCGCCCTGGAAGCAGGGGCCGGAAGCATCATGACCAGCTTTAACGACCTGGATGGGTTGCCTTCAACGGCCAACCATTGGCTGCTGACCGACCTGCTCAGAAAACAATGGGGGTTCCGGGGTTTTGTGGTGAGTGATTATACCGCCGTCAGCGAACTGTCCAACCACGGGCTCGGAGATTTGCAGGCCGTATCCGCACGCGCCCTGAAAGCCGGTACGGATATGGACATGGTAAGCGAGGGTTTTCTCAAAACCCTTAAAAAATCCGTTCAGGAAGGAAAAGTTTCCATGGCAGACATTGACCGGGCCTGCAGGCTCGTCCTGGAAGCGAAGTACAAGCTTGGCCTTTTTAAGAATCCCTACCTGCGGATCAATGAACAACGGGCCCATGCTTCCATGACGACCCCCGAAAGCCTGGAAATGGCAAAAAAGGTCGCGGAACATTCCTTCGTCCTGTTGAAAAATGAAAACCAGACCCTTCCCCTTTCCAGATCTTCCACCATTGCCCTGGTCGGGCCCCTGGCAGATGACCAGGATGACCTGCAAGGGGCCTGGGTGCTCGCAGGCGACCCCAAAAAGGTAATTACCATTCGCCAGGGCCTGGACCAGGCGGCCGGGGACAGTAGCCGGGTTATTTATGCGCGGGGGTCGGATATAACGGATGACCCCTTCATGGTGGAAAAGATGATCCGGTACCACCTGCTGCCCCCGGGCCCTCCCCGGCAAAAGGATTCCGCCGGGATGGTCCGGGAAGCCCTGCAGGCCGCCTCAAAGGCCGATGTGATCGTAGCCGTCCTCGGAGAATCCGAATCCATGTCCGGGGAAGCGGCAAGCCGAAGCGATATCGGAATTCCGGCCTGCCAGGAATCCCTGCTCCATGCCCTGGTGGCTACAGGAAAGCCGGTGGTGCTGGTCCTGGTCAATGGACGCCCCCTCACGCTGCCCTGGGAGGAAAGCCATTGCGCTGCCATCCTGGAAACCTGGGCCGGGGGCACCGAAGGGGGAGCCGCAATCGCTGATGTCCTTTACGGAGCTTATAATCCATCGGGCAAACTGACGATGAGTTTCCCCCTTTCCGTGGGACAGATCCCGGTTTACTATAACCATAAGAATACCGGAAGGCCCTTCGACCCGAACAACAAGTATACTTCCCAGTACCTGGATATTCCCAACGATCCCCTGTTCCCATTTGGCTTTGGGCTGAGCTATACTTCTTTTTCCTGCTCCGCCCCCAGCCTGGACCGGACCAGGCTGACCGGGGACCAGCAAGCCGTGGCCACGGTCACGGTGACCAATACCGGAAAATATCCCGGAACAGAAACGGTTCAGCTGTATATCAGCCAGCCCACAGCCACGCTCACCCGGAGCGTGGAGGATCTGAAGGGATTCCGGAAAGTTTTCCTCGAGCCCGGGAAATCGGCCCAGGTCCGCTTCACCATCACCCCGGATGATCTCAAATACTACCACATGAACCTGGACTATGACTGGGATCCCGGAACCTTTATCATCCGGACCGGTCCCAATTCAAGGGATGTTCAATCCGCATCCCTGGTCTGGAAAAAAGGACCCTGATCATTTTTCTTTTGAAACCATTTTTCACCCATAACCTTCATTCATGAAACAAACCTACCTACTGCTGATCACGCTGCTGGCACCGGTCGCCCTGCTGGCCCAAACCCCTTCCAGGGAAAGCCTTCCCCGGCTGGGAAAATCCCCGCTCAAGGACGTGATCGCCGCCATGACCCTTCAGGAAAAAGCCAGCCTGGTCACCGGGATGGGGTTTTCCCTGCCCCGCAATTTCAGGAGGCCAGCCAATGATTCCATCGGCAGAATGCGCCTTCCTCCCAGCGACCCGGAAGCCGAAAAAATTGCTCCCAAGGTTCCCGGAGCCGCCGGCAGGACCCATGCCATTCCACGCCTGGGCATTCCTTCCATCACCGTGTCCGATGGACCGGCGGGGGTCCGGATCAGTCCGATCCGGAACAACGACAGTTCCAAAACCTACTATGCCACCGGATTCCCGGTAGCCACCCTGCTGGCTTCCACCTGGGACACCCTCGAGGTGAGAAAGGTGGGAGTTGCCTTCGGCAATGAGGTCCGGGAATACGGCGTGGACGTGATCCTGGGACCCGCAATGAACATCCACCGCAATCCCCTCGGAGGCCGGAATTTCGAATACTATTCCGAGGACCCGCTGATTTCAGGGGATATGTCAGCAGCCATGGTCAACGGCCTGCAATCCAACGGGATCGGGACCTCCATCAAGCATTTCACGGGCAATAACCAGGAGACCAACCGAAACAGCATCGATACCCGGATCAGCGAGCGGGCCCTCCGGGAGATCTACCTGCGCGGGTTTGAAATTGCAGTGAAGAAATCCAGGCCCTGGACGGTGATGACCTCCTACAACAAGGTGAACGGAACCTATACTTCCGAGAGCAAAGACCTGGTGACCCATATTCTCAGGGATGAATGGGGATTCAGGGGAGCGGTGATGACCGACTGGTTCGGCGGCCACAGCCCGGTTGCCCAGCAGAACGCAGGCAACGACCTGCTCATGCCGGGCAATCTCAACCAGTCCCGCGAAATCATGAACGGGGTGGATTCCGGAAAGATCGCCATGGCGCAGCTGGACCAGAATGTGGGCCATATCCTGAACCTCATCCTCAAAACCCCAGAGTTCCGCCATTACCATTATTCCAATCACCCCGATCTCCAGGCCCATGCCCAGGTCGCCCGGGAGGCAGCCGATGACGGGATGGTCCTGCTCAAAAACCAGGATAATACCCTCCCCTTCCATGGGGTGAAGACTGTCGCCGTTTTCGGCAATACCAGTTATGACCTGATTGCCGGGGGGACCGGCAGCGGAAATGTCAACAAGCCATTTGTGATCAATCTGGTTCCCGGCCTGAAAAATGCCGGTTACCAGACCGTCACCAGCCTGGACAGCGATTACCATCATTATATATACACTGCAGAAGCCACCCGTCCCAGGCCAAGGTCCTTTTTCATGCTGCCCCCTCCCATTCCGGAAATGACCATCTCCGGCGATGAGGCATCCCGGATTGCAGGGGAGACTGATATTGCCCTGATCACCATCGGCCGGAACGCCGGGGAGGGAGCTGACCGGAAACTAACCGACGATTATTACCTGACGGACCGGGAAAAAGACCTGATCCGGACGGTGACCGGGGCGTTTCATGCCCAAAACAAAAAAGTGGTGGTGATCCTCAATATCGGCGGGGTGACCGAAGTCGCTTCCTGGAGGGATGAGCCGGATGCCATTCTGCTGGCCTGGCAGCCCAGTGAAGAAGCCGGCAATGCCATTGCCGATATCCTGAGCGGAAAAGTGGATCCATCCGGAAAACTGGCCACCACCTTCCCGATGGACTATCCGGATGTTCCCAGCGCCAAAAGTTTTCCCGGTGAGCCCGCGGACAATCCGAAGGAAGTCACCTATTCTGAAGGAATCTATGTCGGGTACCGTTATTTCAGCACCTTCGGCGTGAAGCCGGCCTATGCCTTCGGTTACGGCCTTTCCTATACCGATTTCAGCTTCAGCCCCCTGACCTTATCCAGCCATCATTTCACCAACAGCGTCACGGCTACTGTCACGGTCACCAACACGGGTAAAAAGGCGGGCAAGGAAGTGGCTGAACTCTATATCAGCGCTCCTTCAGGAGGGCTGGACAAACCAGCCATGGAACTCAAGGCCTTCGGAAAAACCAGGACCCTGCAACCGGGAGAAAAGCAGACCATGAGTTTCGTGCTCCACCCGGGGGATCTGGCCTCCTTCGACACGGAGCGCTCCTCCTGGGTCGCTGCTGCAGGAGATTACACCGTCCGGATCGGTGGCTCTTCAGATGACCTCCAAAGGGACGCCAGTTTTTCCCTTTCCAGGGAGCTGGTCACCGAAAAGGACCAGCCGGAATTGACCCCGGAATCCCCCATCGAGGAGTTGAAAAAATAAACCTGCTCTAATTTTGCCGGATCTTTTAAAAGACCGGCCGGGCAACCGGCCGGTCTTTTTATTTCAGCGGAAATGCCTATTGACGGATAAATGGGATCGAATTGGTCTGGCCCCTGCTGCGCGTTATCCTGAGGATATAGCTTCCTCCGGAGAGGCCGGTCACATCCAGGTCCAGGCGGTTACCCGGCTGCCCATACTGTCTGGAAAACATCAGCTTGCCCGAAGCGTCATATACTGCGATCAGGATCCGGTCTTCGCTTGTCGGGATGCCCAGGTGCAGGCTCCCGGTCGTGGGATTGGGATAAAGCTGGAGGGTCAGGGGACCCCTGTCGAACCGGAGGGCAATGACTCCGGAATAATGAACCCTGCCATCCAGGTCGGTTTGGCCCAGCCGGTAATAATTGATGCCCTGAATCGAGGGGGATGGGTCCGTAAAATGATAACGGTGATCCAGTGTGGTGGTCCCGTTCCCGGGGACCTGGCCTATGGCCTGGAAATAGATTCCGTCCGGGGACCGCTCCACGGCAAAAAAAGCGTTGTCCTGTTCGGATCTGGTCTCCCAATACAGTTGGCTGGTATGCTTCACGGCCTCCCCGTAGAAACTGACCAGGGTGACCGGAAGGGCTCCATTGGCTGTGAAGGCAAAAGAAGCCGTAATCCCCCAGTCATCCAGGGCGCGGACATACAGGATATGATTTCCGCTGTCCAGGCCTGGGAAGACCGCGTTAAAATTGAAATTGGAATCCACCGTATTTGCCGGAAGGGTCAGGGAGGTTCCTTTTCCAAAACCGGGATCCGTATCGAAGAAATACTCGAGGCGGATCAGGTTTCCGGCCGGGGGAAGGTTGGTTCCCAGGTTCAGGCTGCCTTCATAAAAAGTCTTGAAACTGTTCAGGCTCCATTCCCCGTTGCCATCCCGGCTCCGGACGTGGAGTTGGTGCACCCCGTTGGCGAGGGTATTGATATTGGCCGTAAAGGTCTGGGCGGTGATATCGGTCCCGGGGGTCAGGCTGATCGGGGAACCCAGGCCGGTGCCCGGATCCTGGTCCACATAATATTCAGCCTGGAGGATATTGGCCTGGGCCGGAAGGTTGTTTCCCAGGTTCAGGCTTCCCACGTAAAATGTCTTGAAGCTGTTCAGGCTCCAGTTACCTGCAGAATCCCGGGCCCGCACATGGAGTTGGTGCACTCCGTTGGCTATGGAACCGAGATTTGCGGTGAATGCCAATCCATTGATAATGGTGCCCGGAGTCAGGGGGATCCGGGACGCGAGCCCGAATCCCGGATCCTGGTCCAAATAATATTCCGCCTGTACGATTTTCGCCTGGCCAGCAGCCGGTAAAAATCCACATATCTGGAAAACCAGGGGCAGGACCAGGAAAGGAAAAAGTCTTTTTTTCATGGTTTTTGGATTTAAACCCGCGTCGCCCGGGATCTGGATCCCGGGTGACGGATCAGGCCTCCGGTCAGTTATGGGATTTGATGCTGATGGTCATCGGCATGGAAGAGGATCCCCCTGCCACGATGTTGGGACCGGTCAGTCCGTAGACGCTGGGCACGGGAGGCATTCCGGAAAGGATATAAGGGGTTCCGGTGCCAAACATTCCCAGGTCATTTCCGGAATGTCCTGCTCCCTTCGCCGGTGAAGCAGGCGAAAGTACCAGGTTGCCGTCCCAGACATTGCGGTTGTTATATTGCACGAAAACGGTCGTGAAATCACTCACGTAAAAATTGTAATCCGTTGCACCGGACGGGCTGGTATTGGTCCCGTTATTCAGGATATTGTACATGAAAACATTATTCGCTCCAAATCCAGCGGTATCCGACCCGATGATATTATCCTCCATCAGGCATCCGTTAATGTAGGAAATGGCAGGGATCACATTGCTGAATACCGTGGCCACGGTAGCGATATTTTGAAGGTAGATGGTGTTGATATAGTTGGCGGAGATCTGTAAACCCTTGAACGTGGAGTAATTGGAATAATTATAAATATAGCAACCGTAATTCTGCTCGATCACGGTCCCGGTATCGACATTGGAATTGAGGGCCCCTAGGGTGATGGATGGATTTTGATTCCTCATGACCGTGATGTTATTGGCCTCGATGGTAATACTGGGTCCATTCAGCCCCATGACCATGCTGCCATCACTTCCGGAAGCAAAAGTCAGGGATACACCGGAAGCGGAATCCGGATTATATTGGGTTTCCGGGTTTCTCTGCAGGAAATACCCCGGACCAATCCAGATGAGCTTCTTGGTACAGGTCGCGCTACCATATCCGGAACCGGAACCCTCGATCTGGATGGTATCCCCGGCGGAGGCAGCGGTTTCTGCAGCCTGAGGCGTGGTGAAATCTGAACTGACTCCCGAGGTGTTGTTCACCCGCCAGATTTTGGCATGCACTACCTGCCCGGTTGCGGCGAGAAACAGGGTGCAAATCATAATTTTTTTCATTGGGGTAAATTTTGGAATAGGTGGAAAATTTTTGATGACTTGATTTTGCCTTAAAATTCCCGGGACTCCGATCTCCAGATTGGAAAATGGATGAAAAGGCCTTCCCCTATCCTTAATTCGGGACTCCCTGAAATTTTCCTTCCGGTCGGGAATCATACCGGTTGAAAACTTCATAAGGTTCTGGCCACCTGGACCCTGGGCGCAGGCACAGTTTAGCCGGGCAATTGCCGGAAAACCATAACGGGTTGTTTCATTGGAGGAGCAAGTCCTTTCCGGAAGAATCAGGAAGGATGGGAGGAAAATTCTTTTTCCATGAATTGGGGTTTGGGGTTAACCTGAACAACACCATGCTTAATAGGAAGTCTTGATACCAGCCAGGAAGAGCCCCTGGAAGGGCGATGCGGGTATGGAACAGTTGCCTGAGGCATAACATTCCGTTCTTCAAATGGGAATAATGGGGTAATAAATATAGGGTGCGAAAAAGCGGAAAGCAAGAAGAATCTGGGATTTCCGGAAAATATTCCGGAGTTTTTTTAGCATTCCCCAAAGCCCCTTTATAACCAATTATTTAGTGGTTTGAATTCCCAAGGGCCCGCTTTCAGCAGGCGCCCGGGAAGCCAACCCCCCTATGGCCAGGACTGCAAAACGGGAAAACCCTCCCTTCTTTTTCAATCCCTGATAAAATTGGAATGGATCCTGGTCCGGGCCGGGAAAATCAACCCCTCCCGGGTATTTCCCCGGCAAAAACAGGAATGGCGGAAAGATGATTTCCGGTCCTAAACGGCCTTTGGAATCGGAGTACGCCGGACCAGCTGGGAAGCAACCCAGGCGAACAGCCCCTGGATGATGCCGGAGATCACCCCGATAATGGGTCCGATGACGTACATGTCCCGCCGGGGATGATGGGCAAAGGGCCAGGTAGCCATTTTGGCCAGGTCCGGATGGTTGACCATGTAGGTCCTGTACCAGATCGTGTGGACGATCAGGATCCAGATGCAGTTCAGGATGGCCACCCAGAATCCGTGCATGAAATAATTTCCGGTGCAGTTCCGGGCAATGATCCAGGCGCAGATGATGAAGATCACCAGCCAGAAAAAGGGTTCGACCCTGGAGGAAATCGCACTGATGGTGGCCAATGCCATGGCCAGGCCAAACAGCGAAAGCAGGAAAATCAGCTTGTTGTTCATGAAAAGGATTTTAGTGAACAATAATGAGCCAGATCCGGCTTTTCAGGAAGGACGTTCCATTACCTTTCGGTAAGGCTTCAGAAATATATGAAATTTATTTGAATATAATAATATATCCAAGCGAGGTAGCCGAATCATCCTGTTCCGGTTTAAATTATCTAATTGAATCACAATAGTTTAACATTTGAATCCGAAAATTTTCCCGGAGACAGGCCCAACCCCCTGGCAGGGGAATGTCCTGCAGGGCCCTGCCCATCCCGGAGATCCCGGTTCCATTCCCGGGAGGGGTTGAAAAGGCCTTGGGAGGGGAACACCAATTCCGGGCCGGGCCCTCAAAATAAGGTCCCGGATGAACGGCTGCAAATCCGGGCTTAAAGCAGGGAAGCCTCCATGGTGATCTGGGTGTGGAGGAGTTTTGAAATCGGGCAGTTGGCTTTGGCATCCTGGGCGCTTTCCTGGAATTTCTCCTGGGTGATCCCGGGCACCTTGGCCCTGACGGTGAGATGAGAGCCGGTGATACTGCCATTGTCCAGGGTGACCTCGGATGTGGTTTCAATGGAGTCCGGGGTGAACCCTGCCGATCCGAGAACAAAGCTCAGCTTCATGGAAAAACACCCGGCATGGGCGGCGGCAATGAGTTCCTCAGGGTTGGTCCCGCTTCCCTCCGCAAACCGGGAGTTATAGGAAAAGGGGGTTTTGTTCAGGATACTGCTTTGGGAGGTCAGGGTGCCGCTTCCTTCCTTGCCAGATCCGTTCCAGGCTGCCGTAGCTGTTCTTTTCATGAGGTGGATTCCTTTTGGTTAAATCATAACAGGACCGATCAAAAAACGGGCCTGTTTGTGAAGTTAATTCATTTCATCTCAAGGGTCCCAGGCCAATCCTTAAATTTGAACCATGAGCGAAGCAGAAACTCTTTCCAGGGAGGACCAGCAGTACATCTGGCATCCTTATACCCAAATGAAACTCCATCCCCTGGCCATTCCCCTGGTCCGGGGTTCGGGTACCCTGCTCTATGACCCGTCCGGAAAAGCTTATATCGATGCGATCAGCAGCTGGTGGGTGAACCTCCACGGACACTCCCATCCCCATATTGCCAGGGAAATCTTTAAGCAGGCCAGCACCCTGGAGCACGGGATCTTCGCAGGTTTCACCCATCCCCAGGCCATCCGTCTCGCTTCCAGGTTGCTGGCCATCCTTCCCCCGAACCAGGAAAAAATATTCTACACCGATGACGGGTCCACCGCGGTGGAAGTGGCCCTTAAAATGGCCCTGCAGTTCTGGCAACTCCGGGGCCAGCCCAGGCGAAAGGTGCTCGCCCTGGAGCATGCCTACCATGGAGACACCTTCGGGGCAATGAGCCTAAGCGCGAGAAGTCTTTTCACGGCCGCTTTCTCAGACTACCTCTTCGGGGTCGATTTCATTCCCCTTCCCCGCAACGGGATCTGGGAAATTCCGGCAGACCTGTCCCCTTACGGTGCGCTGATCCTGGAACCGCTGGTCCAGGGCTCGGGGGGCATGCTCATGTATGAAGCCGACCTGCTGGAGCAGCTGCTGATCCGCTGCAGGGAGGCATCCGTCCTGGTGATCGCCGATGAGGTCATGACCGGGTTCGGGAGGACGGGCCGGCTTTTCGCCATGGATCATGTGGCGGAAAAACCAGATCTCATCTGCCTTTCCAAGGGGTTGACCGGAGGCACGATGGCCCTCGGCGTGACTTCCTGCACCGCATCCATCTACGACGCCTTCCTGTCTTCCGACCGTTCCAGGACGCTGTTCCATGGCCATTCCTACACCGCCAATCCCATCGCCTGCGCTGCAGCCAATGCCAGCCTGGACCTGCTTTTGACCGGGGATTGTGGCAGGGCCATCGACCGGATCGGGTCCAGGCATGGAGAGTTCGCGGAAAAGATCCAGGGGCATCCCCATTTCAGTAACATCCGCAGGAAAGGGACCATCCTCGCATTCGACGTGGTTACCCCCTGGCCGGACGATTATTCCAATCCGCTCAGGGACCAACTCTACGAATTTTTCATCCGGCGGGGCATCCTGATCCGGCCCCTGGGCAATACCCTCTACCTGATGCCTCCCTATTGTATTACGGATGGGGAACTGAACAGGGTGTACCAGGCCATCGGGGAGCTGGGTGAAGATCTCGGCAAGGATTCCTGGGCCCTGGCTGGATCAATCCGCCCCTGAATCGCCGCAGGCCTTTTGGAGGGCTTCAGCCCCGGAGTTCATGGCTGGCCCCATAACCGTTCCGAAGGCCAGGGCATAAAACCGGTCCCAGGGAAGGATCCCGGCCTTATATTCCATGATCCATTTCACCCAGGTCTCCTTCCCTCCCGCAACCGGCCTCAGTTGGAAACTTCCGGATTCCCACCGGCCCCGGATTCGGGTTTGAAAATCTGTTTCCAGCAGGGGTACCGTTGAAGTGACCAAAAATATACCCCCGGATCCATCCGGATCCCGCCAGTCATAGGTTGCCGTTTCCCCGGAGTCCGCCCCTGCGAAATGAAGGCTGGTAACTGGCAGGGCCCGGTGGAACGGATTCCACCGGGCGACCAGCCGCGGAGTCATGGTCCGGGGATAGACCACCGCGGCAGGTTGGTGAATCAGAAAAACAATTTCACTGTGGCCATGGGAAGGGAGGACCAGGGTGAGGATGGACCCCAGCACCAGGATGCTCAGGGCGACAAACAACACCGGTCGAAGCATTTTCATGGGATCGTTTTGTCGGGATCATTCCCAGCGGAAAACCCGGACCGTAACCCCATAGACCACCAGGCCCCAGATCGCAAGTATGATCAGCTGGGGAAGAATCTGTACGAAACCCAGTCCCTCAAAAGCAATTTTCCGGAAAGCATCATTAAGATAGGTCAGGGGCATGATCCTGCAGACGGGTTGCAGCCAGGAAGGAAAGACTTCGATCGGGAAAAAGGTTCCCGCCAGCAGGAATTGGGGAAGCGTGATCAGGTTGGCCATGGGCGGGATGGTACTTTCATTTTTGGCCACACTGCTCACAATGAATCCAAACCCCATGAAAACGATCAGCCCGTAGGCGCTCAGCAGGAGCAATTCCAGGAAAGTGGACCAGCCATGAACCAGCGTATATCCGAAAGCAAAATATCCCAGGCCGACAATGACGATCGCGCCCATCACCTGGAAGACCAGCCTGGCGATGGCTTCACCCAGGACGATATAGCCCCGGCTGATGGGAGTGGCAAAAAACCGTTTCAGCACCAGGGTCTGCCGGAGATTAAAAAAAAGAAAGGCCGTACCGAATATCCCGGCGCTGAGCAGGGAGAACCCCAGCATTCCGGGAAGGATAAAATCAATTTCCTTGTATTGTCTGCCCGGAATGATCCGGGGAGGCGGGATATCGGCCACCGTAGGCTTGCCCGGGAATACCCGGTTATCGACCCTTTCCACGACCTGCCCCAGGATATCCTGAAAGACCTGGATCCGGTCTGCTGCAGCTCCGGAACTCACCAGGGAAACCAGCCACCGGGGCGGGCCAGATTTTCCCTTTTCGGGGGCAATGCTGATCATTGCGGTGATTCTTCCTTTGGACAGGTCATCCCGCATCAGGCTATCGGAGGAATACCGTTTCAGGTGCACGGTGGACACCCGCTCCAATCCCTGGTAGATGGGGTTGAGGGTATCGCTACCCTGTTCCACTCCCACATCAACGAAAACAGAGCCGCTGCCGACAAAGCCAAAAACCAGGATGAAGATCAACGGGAAGGCCAGCGTGAACACCACAGCCGAAGGGCTCCGGAAGATGGCCGTCAGGCTGCCCCTGGCGATGGCAAACATGGCCCTGACCTGACTGTACGATTTTGCCATGAATTGATTTTGGCCGAATGCAAACCTACTTGAAAATGAGCACCGGGCAAAAGCCAGGGGGGTTATTCGATATCCAGACTGTAGGGAAGCCTGGCCTGAATGATGCCTTTGAACCGGGAAATATCGCGGAGTTCCCGAAACAGGGGATACTGGTCTCCGAGCTCCTGTTTCATCAGGGAGGCCCTGGTATTCCCTTCCAGGTTGAGCAGGGCGCTGCGCAGGTCAAACCTCGCCTCGGGATAGGTTTGCAGGGAATAGGTGGTGAGATGGGCCATCCGTGCGGCTTCCCGGATCGCGGCCTCTATATTTCCCAGGCGGTCCACCAGCCCGATTTGCCTGGCCTCATTGCCGGTCCAAACCCTTCCCTGGGCAATGCTGTCCACATAGGAGGGATCCAGTTTCCGGCCCTGTGAAACCCGATCCTTGAAAACGGCATAGGTCGTATCGACTGATTCCTGGATGATTTGTTTCTCCTGGTCTGTGAGGGGTTTTCCCATGCTTTCCATATCCGCGAAGGGAGCCGTCTTCACCCCGTCGAAGGTGATGCCCAGCTTATCGTTGAAAAAGGAACTCAGGTCCGGTATGATCCCGAATACCCCGATGGATCCGGTCAGGGTGCTTGGTTCGGCGTAGATCCGGTCCGCTCCGCAGGATATATAATATCCGCCGGAAGCAGCATAATCCCCCATGGAAACCACCACAGGAATGGATTTTTCGGCAAGGCTCAGCTCCCTCCAGATCTTTTCGGCGGCAAGCGCGCTTCCCCCCGGGGAGTTCACCCGCAGCACGATAGCCCGTACCCGGGAGTCCCTGCGCAACCTGCGGATCAGGCTGACATAATCGTCTGCCGCGATTTCCAGGCCGTTGTCCGGGCTGGTGCCATCCACGATATCGCCTTCTGCATAAACGACCGCTACCTGTTCCATTGCACCGGATTGGGGAGGAGCTGCCTCCATGTAGGCCGAGGTGCTGACCAGGGGGGCAGCATCTCCCGGAGCATAACCGGCATCCCGGCGCAACTCCGCGGAGACCTGGTCATCGTAACGCAGGCCATCCACCAGGCCCAGGCGGTAAGCATCTCCGGCAGTCCGGACCAGGAGTCGGTCGGCATAACCGGCGAGCGTGGCGGTATCGATATGGCGCTCTGAGGAAATCCCCCTGAGAAAATGGCGATATTCATCCCCCAGCATGGCGGTAGTCTGAAGCCTGTTGGCATCGGTCATCCGGTCCACCCGAAGGGGCTCGGTGGCACTTTTGAATTTTCCGTCGTAAAAGATCTGGGGGCGAATCTCCAGTTTATCCAGCAGGTGCTTGAGGAAAATTTCTTCCACAGCGAACCCCCTGAAATCGAGATCCCCTTTCGGGTTGAGGTAAATTTTCGTGGCAGCAGTGGCAACATAATAGGTCTTTTGGGAAATATGATCTCCGTAGGCCAGGATGAATTTTCCCGAATTCCGGAAAAACAGCAGGGCGTCCCGGAGCTCTTCTCCGGTGGCCAGGCCGTTCGGATCTGAACCCAGCTCCAGGTAAATCCCCCGGATCCGCCGGTCTGTGGCGGCTTCCCGGATCACCGTAGCCGTGCTGAACAACCCGGGGACATTTGCGGGGCCATTACGCAACACCTTGTTCAGGGGATTGGTCTGATCCTGTTCGGGTAAGGGTTTGCCCAGGTCCAGGACCAGCACTGAACCATCCGGAACGGACACCGGGGTCCTCAGGGTCGCAAGGACCAGGAAAAAGACCAGGAGCAGCAGGCACAATCCACTGAATACCACCAGGGCAAGCAGCGAGGCGAGGAAAGTCTTAAAAAAACCTTTCATGTTTGATTATTGACCAGCTCCTCAGGGGGTATACCCGGAAGGGACCGGAAAGCATGATCCACTTTCCTGCAATCCCCTCAGGCCATGCTGCGTTAGGGAGGGTAACCTGGGAACGGACCCGGTCCGCGTCAGTCCAGCCGGAGAAAAGGTTCCAGGCAACAGCCCTGAGCCAGGAATCAACGGGACGCCGTCAAAATTATTCCATATTGAACCAACTGCCATATGATTGGCAAAATTTATTTGTACACAACAGATTCAAAAATACATTGAATTGTTACATTTGTTCCGGACCATACCCAGAAAGGCATTCATGAATACCACATACTTACTAATCGGCGGGAACCTGGGGGACAGGCTCGTGAACCTGCAAAAAGCAGTGGAGCTGATTTCCCGGCAGATTGGTAAGATCGAGCAGATCTCTTCCGTATACGAGACAGCCGCCTGGGGTCTGACCGAACAACCGGATTACCTCAACCAGGCGGTCCGGGTGAACAGTTACCTGGAGCCCAACGAACTGCTCAAAGCCATACTCGCCATTGAAATGAATATGGGTAGGGTGCGCAGAAAGGCCTGGGAACCGCGGCTGATCGACATCGACATCCTGTTTTATAACCACGATATCCTGCGGGAGGATTACCTCCAGATCCCCCATCCCCATATGGAAGAACGGAGGTTCGCCCTGGTGCCCATGGCGGAAATCGACAAGGATTTTGTGCATCCCCTGCTGAACCACACCATCGGGGAATTGCTGGAAAGTTGCCCGGACAGCCTGCCGGTCAAAAAATTCTCCCTCGTCCCCTCGGATTGAACCCGGATCCTGATCCTGCCCCGGAAACCCGGTCTGGTCCATGAATTATTCCCTGATTTCGATTGAAGGCAATATCGGGGCAGGGAAAACGACCCTGGCCCGGAAACTCTCCGAATCCCTGCATGCCAGGTTCCTTGGGGAACGGTTTTCAGACAATCCGTTTCTTCCCCTTTTTTACGAAGATCCCCGCCGGTACGGGTTTGCCCTGGAGCTTTCCTTCCTGGAGGAGCGGCAAAAGCAATTTCGGGAGCACCTGGCAGCAACCGGCCATTCGGCCCGGCCCACCATCAGTGATTTCCTTTTCGAAAAGTCCCTGCTGTTCGCGAAAATCAACCTGGACGGGGAGGAATACCGGCTATTCCGAAAAAGTTACGATAAGATCAGCCCTTCCCTGCCCCAGCCTGACCTGCTGATTTTTCTCCGGGCTCCCATAAACCGCCTCCGGGAAAATATCCTGAAAAGGGGAAGGCCCTTTGAAATGAGGTTGAGCTCCGAATACCTGGTAAGGATCCAGGAGGCCTATTCCCGGTACCTGGAGCAGGTATCCATTCCCTGCCTGGTCCTGGATCTTGCTGCTGCCGATCCCGGAGGGGATCCGGAGCGCCTGAAATGGATCCTGGAGGCCCTGGAAAAAAAATGGGATCCCGGATGCCATGTTCTGTCCCCGGAATCCGGGGCATGAACCTGATAATTTATAATATTTGAGAAACCAAAAGAGGATCCGGGAATACCCTGCAGCAAATCCGGTCCGGACCGCCGGCAACCGGGTGGGGTGAATGAGGGGATTCGAACCCCCGGCCTCCAGAGCCACAATCTGGCGCTCTAACCAACTGAGCTACAATCACCGTATCAGGGGGACAAAATTAAATCAAATGGGGCGCAATACCATCGGCCCTTCCCTCCCTTATTTATCCTTTCCCTGCCTTTGCGTGGCACACCCCTTGCAGGTCCACCTGCAATGAGGCCCTCCACCTTTTAACCAGCCATGGAAGCCATCCTGTTATGGTATATCTCCTTTCATCACATATTGGCTTCCCTGCCTCGGGGAAGGGGGTAATTTTGCAAATTCATTCAGCATAAATGGATTACCCGAAAATATGCATTCCATGACTCGCTTTTCCGCCTATTTGCTGATGGGGCTGGCCATTCCGGTTTGCTCCATCGCCCAGAACCCCCAGTTTTCCCCCCAGGCGACAGGAAGGCAGATGCCCCAGATCGGGCACCTCTTTGGCAGGGTGATCGACTCCCTGACCGGCAAAGGGGTGGAATTCGCAACGGTTTCCCTGCTCCGGATCAAGGACACCACGGTGGTCACCGGGGTATATACAAAGGCGAACGGGGATTTCAGCCTGGACAACCTGCCTTTCGGGCAATTTATTTTCCGGATCAATTTCGTGGGATACAAAACCTATGTGAAGAATGTAGGCGTCTTCCCCCCGAACAATATGGAACAGGACCTGGGCAATATCCACATCAGCCCCACCGCCCAGACCCTGAAGGAAGTGGATGTCACGGGCCAGCGTTCCACCATGACCCTGGCCCTGGACAAGAAAACCTTCAATGTGGAAAAAAGCCTGGCCAGCGTGGGAGGGACCGCCACGGATGTGCTCCGGCAGGTACCTACCGTGAATGTGGATGTGGATGGAAATGTCACCCTGCGAAACGGCACCCCGGTCATTTTCGTGGATGGGAAGCAAACGCCCCTGACCCTGGACCAGATCCCTGCAGACGACATCCAGAGCATTGAGATCATCACCAACCCATCGGCCAAATACGATGCTTCAGGCCAGGCCGGGATCCTCAACATCATCCTTAAAAAGAACCGCAAGCCTGGCATCAATGGCAACCTGATGGCGGGGATAGGCACCAGCAACCAGTATAACGGAGGTCTGGGCCTGACCATTTACCGCAATCCCATCAACCTCACCCTGAACTATTTCGTCAATTACCGGGACCAGCCCCTCTGGGACACCACGACCAGGACCAACCTGTTCCAGGATAATTACCTGGATCAGTATGAGCACGATTACAACAAAAGGATGTTCCAGACGGGCAGGTTCAGCCTGGACTGGTACCTGGATAACCGAAACACTTTGACTGTCCAGGGCGGGATCGGTGGGGGAAATTTCAATTCCTCAGCCGGGCTAGGGACCCTGTACCTCAACAGCGCCCAGATCCAGGATTCCACGAGCACCCGGTTCACCACCAACAATTCCAATTTCCAGTTTAAAAGCGGGGACCTGAGTTTCGCCCATAATTTTGCCAAACCCAAGGAGCAATTCACTGCAGATGCCAATGTGCGGTCCTTTGCGGGGCCCAGCGCAGGAGCTTATAACACCATCTATTTCGATTCCAACGGAGTTCAGATGGGGATGCCTGTCCTGCAGAATACCACGGGGAACGGGAATAATACCATAGTCACCCTCCAGAGCGATTTCACCAATCCGGTCCATAAGGGGAAGGGGAAACTGGATGCCGGATTGAAGGCCACGATCTCCAACAGCATCAACCTGGCTACGGTCGGAAATTACGATTATACGAGCAAGGATTACACCGAGGATACCACAGCCTCCTATAATTATGCATACCACCAGCAGGATTTTGCCGGTTATGTGAATTATGCCGATCAGATCGGGGGCTTCGGATACCAGGCTGGCCTGCGATACGAATATTTCAATTACGAGGGCATCAATTACCAGCAGGCTTCCACCTTCTCCTATACCCAGCCCGGGTTGTACCCCAGCATTTTCATCACCCAAAACCTGGGAGCCAATTCACAGCTGCAGCTGAACTATTCCAGGCGGGTGGACCGGCCCAGTTTCTGGCAAATCAACCCCAGGATCAACTACGCCAATCCCCAGAACCTGACCCAGGGCAATCCCGAACTGAAACCCGAGTACACCAATTCCTTCGAGTTCAACTATTCCCTGAACTTCGGTCCCAACAACCTTCTGGCCACCCTGTACCTGCGCAATACCAATGACCTGATCACCTCCTATGTGACCCCGCTTTCCGGCGATACCCTGCTCAATACCTATGTCAATGCCAATTCCTCCAATACCTACGGCGCGGAGATCACCATGGCCAACCAGATCACTCCCTGGTGGGATGTGACCACCAACCTGAACCTGTACCAGACCAATATCATAGCGAGCAACCTGGCCC
>JANWKA010000121.1 GCA_025451655.1 Chitinophagaceae bacterium
CACTAATATTCTTTACAAATTATCTTGCCAAATATGGTATCATGTATTGCATAGTAGTTTAAAGTTCTTATCTTTGTGGAGTTAATATAAAACCCGCTTGCCATGAATATTGAAAACACGCAGTCACAGATGAAAAAGGGGGTGCTTGAGTTTTGTATCCTTTCGGTCATCCAGCAAGGGGAAGCTTATCCATCGGACATCATTGAAAAGATGAAGGAGGCCAAGCTGGGCATCCTGGAAGGTACCCTCTACCCGCTGCTTACCCGCCTGAAAAATGCCGAGTTCCTGACCTACCGTTGGGTGGAAAGCAATTCCGGGCCCCCCAGGAAATACTTTTCCATGACTGAAAAGGGGCAAGCCTTTTACATGGAGCTGCATCAGACCTGGAATCAACTGGCCAACGCCGTGAACCAGCTGACCTCCAAACCTGAACCTGAGAACCTATAACAATTATTATAAAGCTGAACTAGCAATGAAAAGAATCATCAATATCAACCTGTCTGGCCGGCTTATCCCTATCGAGGATTCCGCCTATGAGCTGCTCCGGTCCTACCTGGACAGCCTGAAGCGATTCTTCTCCAGGGAACAGGGCGGGGAAGAGATTGTCGGAGATATCGAAAGCCGCATCGCGGAACTTTTCCAGGATATGCTCAAAAAAGGAGTGCAGTGTGTCACGGACCAGGATGTTCAGGCCGTGATCGCCTCCATGGGCCGGCCCGAACAGCTCGCTGACGAGTCCGCTCCGGAAGCCGGGCCAGCAACCGGAGCCGGGGGTGGAGTTCATGTGCCACCCAATCCACAGCCCAAAAGGCTGGCCCGCGACGAAAACAACAAGATTATCGGCGGGGTCTGCGCCGGCATCGCCCATTATTTCAATATTGACCCCGTAATCATCCGGATCATTTTCGTGGTTTTTGCACTTGCTTACGGGTCCGCGATCCTGGCCTATATCCTGTTCTGGGCCCTGCTCCCCGGAAACCGTTTTGCGACCACCCCTCCTGTCCGGCATAAAAGGCTGTACCGGGACCCCGACAACAAAGTGGTTGGCGGGGTTTGCTCCGGGATTGCCAATTACCTGACCCTGGACCCGGTGGCCGTCCGGATCCTCTTCGTACTTCCACTAGCGGGAATCATCTTTTTCAGCATCCTGGACCATGCCTTTCACCACAATTTCTTCCTGGACTTCTCTGTTGGGTCATTTCCCACCCTGATCCTCATCTATATAGTGCTCTGGATCGCGGTACCCAAGGCGATCACCGTTACAGAGAAGCTTGAAATGCGTGGAGAACGGGTTGACCTCCAGAACATTTCCAATGCAGTCAACAGGGCATCCGAAGAAAAAAGACCGGATTCTTGGACTACCCCTGAACCGGCACCCCCCTATTCCCAACCCTCCCCGGACTATTATGGTCCCCTGCCTTCCCGCAGGAGAAACACGCTGGGAGATATCATCCTGCTGCTGCTGAAAATCTTTGCCTTCATGGTCCTGGCCGTGATCCTGGTGGCTCTCTGCATCTGCCTGGTCTCCGTTGCCGGGGCATTCTTCGGGGTGGCTGGCGCAACCAGTGTACTCATGCCGTATAATGGCATGCTCCTGACCACGACGGAGGAACACAACCTCGCGATCCCCGCGGTCTACCTGACCCTGGGTATCCCCGTGGTCGCCATCATATGGTATTTCATCCGGCTGCTTACGGGATTCAGACCCAGGACCCGGATCGTGGGACCGGTCCTGGGAGCCCTCTGGTTCGCAGGCTTCATCTGTGCCCTGATCCTGGTCATCTCCCTGGTTCGGGATTTCCAGATGGATTACCGGGTTTCTTCCCCGATTGCCATCCGCCAGCCCTCTCATGGCACGCTGATCCTGCACCGGGCTGATGAGAACGAAGTCATCAGCGGATTCAACCTGATGGGCAATTTCGTCCAGCTGGAGGACGATACCACCATCATCGAAAATGTGCGGGTCGATATCGAAATGAGCGATGCGGACACTTTCCGGGTGGTCATGGAACGGGGTTCGGAAGGTCTTACCCTGGACCAGGCCAGGGGATTGGCCAGGGATATCAACTATGGAATCGTCAGCCAGGATGATTCCGTGCTCACCGTGCCCCAGGGGGTCCGGATTCCCAGAAAGGACCAGTTTCGCAACCAGCGGGTCCGGATCCGGGTCTACGTCCCGGTGGGTAAAGAACTCCGGATTGATGGGGTTTTCAGGGATGTATCCTGGAATAACGGCCAGGGAGATTGGTATTCGAACGATAATGAGGAGCAGGATATCCTGATGACCCGGGAAGGCCCCAAGTCCCTGAACCAGAATGGTCAGGATCAGAACCAGGGAGACCAGCAGGCGGATACCAGTTCCGACAACCCGGGGCCCTCCACTCCTGCCGGAAGGCCTCACAACAAACCATACCATTACAAGGCCACCCCGGCCGATACCAGTTCTGCCGAAGTCCTGAGGGCTCCGGATGGCCGGGAATCCCTGGCCCTTCTTTTTGCCCAAAGCCTCTGACCCCCAATCCTGACCCGGGAACAACCCTTCCTCCGGGAAGGGTTTTTCCCTTTCAGCGTATAATATTTACCTTTTGGGGAAATGGCCTCCCGGTTTCCGGTGTATTTTGCGCATTTAGCTGAAAACCAGGGATGATCAGACCGATTCACATTGCCCTCGTGGGCAATCCCAACAGCGGGAAAAGCTCCCTTTTCAATGCGCTTACCGGCCTTCACCAGAAAGTGAGCAACTTTCCCGGGGTTACCGTGGACAAGAAATCGGGGTCCTGCCGGATCAATGACCGGGTCACTGCCACCATCCTCGACCTTCCTGGCACTTATAGCCTCTACCCCAAAAGCGCGGACGAGCTGGTCACTTATGACCTGCTCCTGGATCCCGCCAGGACGGACCGGCCTGACATCATCATCATCATCGCCGATGCCTCGAACCTCAAGCGCAACCTCCTGTTCTGCACCCAGATCATCGATCTGAAGACCCCGGTTATCATTGCCCTGACCATGGGTGATATCGCCAGCAAAAAGGGGGTGGAGATCGATGCCGAGGGACTCGGCAGGAAACTGGGGGTGCCCGTTATTCCCATCAATCCCAGGAAAAACAAGGGGATCCTCAACCTGAAAAAGGCCATCGGGCTCGCGGCGGGGGAAAAATCCCAGGCTCCGGCCTGGGATTTCGTGGACTCCAGGGCGCTCTCCCCGGAGACCGCGGTGCAGATCCGGGCCGCCACAGGATGCCAGAGCGATTACGCAGCATTGCATTTCGCCTCCAGCTGGGAGGAACTCAGCTTCCTGGACGAGAGAAAGAAAAAAGAGATCCGGGAGATCCTCCAGCGCACCAGATTCAACAAGACCCGGGTACAGGCCGAAGAGATCATGCAGCGATATGCCCGGATCAAACTGGTCATGGCCGGCACCGTCGCGGAAACCGACCCCCTTTACAAGACCCTGCTGACCGAAAGAATTGACAGCATCCTGCTGCACCGCATCTGGGGCTACCTGGTCCTGCTGGCGGTGCTGTTCCTGCTATTCCAGAGCATTTTTAATGTGGCCAGGTATCCCATGAACTGGATCCAGTCTCTTTTCGCCCTGATCAGCGGAAGCCTCAGCCACCTGATGCCCCAGGGCTGGTTCACCGACCTGGTGGTCAACGGGGTTATTGCAGGGGTCAGCGGCATCGCGGTCTTCGTGCCCCAGATCATGATCCTTTTTGGCCTGATCACGATCCTCGAGGATACGGGCTATATGTCCCGGATCAGTTTCCTCACCGACCGGCTGATGCGGCAGGTCGGCCTGAATGGCAAATCGGTGATGCCCCTGATCAGCGGGGTGGCCTGCGCGGTCCCTGCAATCATGGCCGCCCGCAATATCGAGAACCGGAAGGAAAGGCTGATCACCATCATGGTCACCCCCCTGATGAGCTGTTCCGCCAGGCTCCCCATTTATACCATTGTGATCGCCATGGTCATTCCGGACCGCAAGGTTTTCGGATTGTTCGGCCTGCAGGGCCTGGTGATGATGGGATTGTACCTGCTCGGCTTTATCATGGCACTGATGGTTTCCCTGGTGATGAAACTGTTCATCCGGATCAAGGAAAAAAGTTATTTCATTATGGAGCTGCCGGTTTACAGGGCGCCCCGCTGGAAAAATATCGGGGTGACCATGGTGCAGAAGGCCCGCATCTTCGTGACGGATGCCGGAAAAGTGATCCTGGTGATTTCGGTCATCCTCTGGTTCCTGGCTACCCATGGCCCTTCCTCCACCATGAACGGAATCAACTCCCGATATGAGGCCGAGGTCCGGGCCCATCCGGCCCAGGAGCAATCCCTGCAGACCGCACGGAGGTCCGAGCGGCTTGCCCATTCCTGGGCGGGGATCCTGGGCCGGGGCATTGAGCCGGTGATCCGCCCCCTCGGTTTTGACTGGAAGATCGGGATCGCCCTGATCACCTCATTCGCCGCAAGGGAAGTCTTTGTGGGAACCATGGCCACCCTGTACAGCGTGGGGGGGACTCCGGAGACGAACGGGGCCACCCTGCGTCAGAAAATGGATGCCGCCCGCAACCCGGACGGCTCCCGGGTGTACACCCTGGCCACCGGCCTTTCCCTGATGCTGTTTTATGCCTTCGCGATGCAGTGCATGAGCACCCTGGCCGTGGTGCGCAGGGAAACCAAAACCTGGAAAATGCCCCTGCTTCAGTTCGTTTACATGACCGGATTGGCTTACCTCGCGAGCTTTTTTATTTTCCAGGTGCTGCACTGACCTCCTCCGGATTTTTACTGAACTTTGGTTCCTATGCATGCCTGGATTCCAGGGCTGCTGACCTGTTTTTTGGTTCAGACCGCAGGGGCCCAGCAACAAACGTTTTTT
This sequence comes from Chitinophagaceae bacterium, assembly GCA_025451655.1. Classification (GTDB taxonomy): domain Bacteria; phylum Bacteroidota; class Bacteroidia; order Chitinophagales; family Chitinophagaceae; genus JANWKA01. The sequence continues at coordinate 4,876 of JANWKA010000121.1, forward strand.
CCGGGGGTGGGAACGGATTTCAACCGCCTGGAAGACTCCTCCATGGAAGGGCGGGTCACCGGGACCCGGGGAAGCCGGTTGGCCCAGTTTTTCCTGATCGGCAGGCTGCAGCAGACAGGGGCATCCCCATTCGCCGGGACCTACGAGCAACCCTTCTTCTTCGAAAGGGACGGAAAACGGATCATGGGAACCAACCTGACGGCCCTCGACAGCGGCTCCTCCAGGCAGATCATTTGCGTCGCCGCTCCTATGGATCCGACAGCCTTCCGGACGACCCGCAAAATGCTGCCTCTTCCGCCATCTTACTTGAAGTTGCAGCGTATTTCCGGTTGCATCCCATGCGGCATGCGCTGGTGGCCGGGTTCACGGACGGGAATGCCGGCATCCCACTGTTTCCGGGCCCTGCAAATCCGGATATCCGCATCCTGGTGGAACTGGAGGCGGGTCCGGGCAACAGGGATTCCGCCTGGTATCAGAATGGTCCCGGACCGGGGCTGGGTGTTGCAGTTGCCGGCGCTATTGCCGGCATCCCGGTGAGCCTGCTTCCTGCACAGGGGCCCGGGACCGGATCAGCCCGGGTTCCCACGATGCATTACCGGTTTGGTTTTCCCGGTCCCGCCGAAAACCGGTTTTCCACCGCCCGCCTGGAGCAGGCCTGCAGGGACATCATTCGTCTCCTGACCCAACTGGACCGCTCCCCCGATCCCGGAATGGCGCATTTCCACCAGAAAGCCTGGAGCCGGGCAGGCCTTCCCTGAAAAGAACAGTGCGCGACTTTCGGGCCGCGCACTGTAAAGCATTTCGGGGAAATGGCACTTATTTCTTTCGGCCGGGGAGCAGGGTCTTGCCGCGGTTCAATACGGCTCTGCTTGTCCTGAAGTCCACCATATCATGGAAGACATGCAGGGGAATGGAGCCCGGGATCCGGGCACGCAGCCATCCGGGGTTGACTGTCCTGGCACCGGCCAGCCGGAAGGTTCCCGTGGAGATATAGTTGAAAATATGGACCAGGTTGTCATCAAAACCGGCATTCCCCCAGGGCACATTCACATAATCATTGGCTTCCTCATCCGGAGCAATCCCCGTATAATATCCGCCCAATCCCTGGGCATTGGAAGTTGCTTCTGCGACAGAATACAGGTAGGCCAGGAATTTCGGATTCCCGGTGGAATCATAATCTATCATCGGCCAGACCAGGTCGGCAACCGGCTTTCCGTAAGTCGTGTCCCCCACTACCTTGACGCTTAAATAGGGTTTCAGGTTATTCAGGGTGAGCTCGCTGGCAGAGGCGGTATTGCGCGTGGTAATAAAAAAGATGTGGTCCAGGGTCAGGCCTCCAACTCCTCCGAAATTGACCTGGGTGGGGAGCCCGAGCGAGGTTTCATTCTGGGAGAAAGCGGCATTGTAGGTGATATTGTACATCACCTGTCCGGTAGCCGCAGCGGGAGCCATCGCGCTGTCAATGAACATGCTCGTACCCACATCCCCGCCTCCGTTATAACGCAGGTCCACGATGACATCTTTTACCCCTGCATTCTTAAAGCGGGTGAACACATTGGTCAGTGCGGTCCGGGTCGTGTTCTGGACCGGGTTGCCCAGGCTGTCGGTGATGCTGGAAAAAGTATAGAAAACGAAATAACCCACTGCCGTTCCATTGACACTGTATACCGAATCGAACAAAACCGGATCGGTATCATAGGTAGCCGTATTGAGGGTCACGGTTTTGGTGGTGCTGTCCGGCTCCAGGAAGGTGAAAGTGGTGGAGGAAGAATTATACACGGCATCGATCACGCGGGAGGTATTGGCGCCAGTGGGCCCATCATAGGAAATATTCGAATTTCCGTTGATGGCGGTGATCTCCCAGGCCCGGTCTACCCCGGCTCTTCCGGCCGGTGAATTCGGGTCCGCATAAAGGACATAGAGATAGGTGTTGTTATTCTGGTCCGCCACATAGGTGACCTGGATCCCGAAATCTCCGCTGATTCCATTTTGGAGCTGGTTGGTCTGCGCTCCGGTCCGGTCCAGGAAACTATACCGGTCATAGGGGCCAGAGGTGGCGGGGTTGATGGCATATCCCCTGATCACCGAAAGCAGGGTATCCGCATTGGGATAAAGGCTGCTGAGGGGATCCAGGGAGGGAACGGAGGAATTCCAAAAATAGGCGGGGAGCTGGTACTGGGTATCCCTGCCCCCGTTCACAAAACTGATCTCCATGGTGCGGTACATCAGGTATTTCAGGGAATCCTCATCGGAAAGCGCTCCGTTGCCGGTCTTCTTTTTCCCTCCCGGCGCGGGGTTATTATTCTTTTTGCAGGCCCCCAGGACCAGAAGTCCTCCCAATGCAGCCCATGCCAGGGGTTTGGCCATGCTCCGGAAATATTTACTCATCAGAAATTATTTTAATATAGTTCCAGTTAAATAAAAAGGATTTACCTGATAAAATCATCGCAACCCATCCATAAAAAGTTGCATTGGAAGCCGGGAAAACTGAAATTCGGGTTCTTGGACCGTTAAAGAACGAGAAAATTTAATGAATAGTCTAAAAAAGATGCCGCTGTCCAGCGCTTCTTCAGGAAGCCGAGATTTCCAGCATCCTCTGGATCGGTTTCAGCGCTGCTTCCATCAATCCCGGCTCCAGGACCAGTTCCGGCTTTTCATATTTCATACATAGGTATAATTTTTCCAGCGTGTTGAGTTTCATATGAGGACAGTCATTGCAGGCACAAAGGTTATCCGGAGGTGCCGGGATGAAGGTCTTCCCCGGGGAGCACTTTTCCATCTGGTGCAGGATCCCGGTTTCAGTGACTACGATATAGGACCTGGAAGGGTCATCCCTGGTGAAATTCAATAACCCCGTGGTGGAACCGATGAAATCGGAAACCTGAAGAACAGCCTGTTCACATTCCGGGTGGGCAATCACCTTGGCCTCCGGGTGACGGGCTTTCAGCCTGGTGATCTTTTCCAGTGAGAATATCTCATGGACCATGCAGCTGCCATTCCATAAAACCATATCCCTCCCCGTTTGACGAATCAGGTAGGCACCCAGATTTTTATCGGGCGCGAAAATAATCTTTTCATCCGGAGGCAGGCTTTCGATGATCTTTTTAGCATTGGAGGAAGTACAGATGATATCACTCATGGCCTTGACTTCAGCCGAACAATTGATATAGGAAATTACCGTATATCCCGGATATCGCTCCCTGAACTCCCTGAATGCTGCTGCCGGCGCTGAATCAGCCAGGGAGCAACCTGCATGAAGGTCTGGCAGCAATACCTTTTTTCCGGGATTGAGGATCTTGGCCGTCTCCGCCATGAAATGCACCCCGGCAAACACGATCATTTCCGCCCCGGTTGCTGCAGCCTGCCGGGCCAACCCCAGGCTGTCTCCCGTGAAATCCGCCACGTCCTGGATATCCGGATCCTGGTAGTAATGGGCAAGAATCACCGCCCTCTTTTCCTCCTTCAGCCGGGCGATCTCCCCGAACAGGTCCAGTTTGGGATCGACCTCCAGATCCAAATATCCGTTTTTATCCAGATTTAATTCAGCCGATTCGATAGATCTAATCATAGTAATAATTCATTTTAAATTTAAGAAGAACCCATTACTATTAAGGCTGTGGATATGTGGAAATTTATTTACAGTTCCTGTTGCAAAATTAAGCTATCCCGGTTTATCCACCCCTTTTCACATCCGGATCACCCATATGATTCAGCAGGATTAAGGAAAGTGTTTGTTTATCCAGAACGGGGGAAAACTCCGGCTGGGGATAATTCATCCCGGATGCCATTTGAAAATCCGGGATTGAATGGGTGAAAACTCCCCATTTTTCCACAACATTCCCCGGGGAGTTCCAGGAGCGCTCCGGGGGATGTGGATAGGTCCCGGGATCTGGGGGCTTATACCCAGGGTTTTCCCCAGGTGTGGTGGAAAATAACCGGGGCGGCGCCAGGCTTTCAAGGGAAATTCGGATGAGAAAAAAACCACTTGTGAAAATCTTTGCACTCCGGATGCCCGGGAAAGGCCCTCTCCCCGGCTTTTGAGCGGAACAAAAATTAGTCTATTTTTGCTCTCCCCCAAAAATGATATCATATAATATATTATGTCGGTAATTCAGAAGATCCGGGATAAATATGCCATGGTGATGATATTCGCCATTTGCATCAGCCTGGTCGCATTCCTGCTCATGGATGCCCTGGTGGGCCCCAAATCCCTGTTTAGAAATTCAAACGACGTGGCTGAGATCAACGGCACCGGAATCGACTATAAGGATTATGCGGTGAAGCTTCAACAGGCCAAGGAAATCTATAAAAATAACAACCCGAACGCGACCATGGATGACGCGGTGAATGATCAGCTGGAAAACCAGGTCTGGAACCAGACCCTGACCGACCAGATCCTGGGTTCGGAATATTCCAGCCTGGGGATCACGATCACCCCCGCAGAGCTCCAGGATCTGGAAGCGACCCAGGATGCCGACCCCCAGATCAAATCCATCAAGGCCTTCGATGATCCCCAGACCGGAATGTTCGATCCTTCCCGGGTCCGGGCCTTCCTGCAAAGCCTGAATGAGGGAGATCCCTCAGACCCCAGGGTCATCCAGAACCGGAACCAGTGGGTGGAGATTAATAATTATGTAGTGGAGACCGCGCCAGAAAATAAATTCTACGCCATGGTCCGGCAGGGAATCTTCTTCCCGAAATGGCTGGTTCAGCAGGAAATGCAGGAAACAGACAAAAATGCCGACATCTCCTATGTCTCCATTCCCTATACTTCGGTGAGCGACTCTGCCGTAAAGGTGACCGATGCCCAGCTCCAGGAATGGCTCGATGCCCATCAGGCTTCTTTCCAGCAGGTCCAGTCCGTCCGCCTGGAATTTGTGGATTTTGATGCGATACCCACCAGCCAGGACTCCGCCACCACCCTCAAGGGCCTGGAGGCCATGGAAGGCCAGCTCTCCCGGACCCCGGATGAGGATATCGCCGGTTTTATCAACCGCAATTCAGAAACCCAGTTCCTGGACAGCTACCTTCCCGGGTCGGTGATCCAGGTGCCGGACAAGGATTCCATCCTGAATCTGGCCCCGGGGAAGATTTTCGGACCCTATTATGATGCCCATTCCATTACCCTGGCAAAAATGATTGATAAAAAAAATCTTCCCGATACCGTAAAGGTCCGAACCATCCTGATTGGCACCCAGAACCTGGCAGATTCCATTGCCCAGGCCCGTGTGGACAGCATCGAAACGGCGATCCGGGGAGGAGCTGATTTCGGGGCGATGGCAGCCAAATATTCTGACGACCCGGGAAGCAGGGATAACGGGGGGCAGTATACCCTGACCGCCCAGACCCAGTTCATTCCCGAGTTCAAGAATTTCGCCTTCCAGCATAAAACCGGAGACATGGACACCGTAAAGTCCGCCCAGTATGGATATTTCCTGATCCGGATCGAGGATCAGAAGAATTTTGAAACCGCATACAAGGTTGCATATCTTTCCCGGTCGATGGAACCCAGCCAGCAGACGGATAATGCCGCCTATTCCCTGGCCAGCGAATTCGCGGGAGAAAACCGGGACCTGAAATCCTTTGATGCCTCCGCCCAGAAAAAGGGGTATAATAAACAGATCGCCGACCAGGTCCTGACTTCGGATTATACCCTTCCCGGGGTCGGACAATGCAGGGACCTGATCCGGTGGGCCTTCTCCGCAAAAAAGGGGGACGTGTCCCAGGTCTTTCCCTACGATAACCGCTATGTGGTCGCCGCAATCACCGGGGTCCGTAAAAAAGGAACGGCTGCCCTGGATGATGTCCGGATCCAGGTGGAAGCGGAAGTGAAAAGGGAAAAGAAAGCAGCCCTGATTGCCGCACGCATCCGGCCCGGGCAATCCCTGGAAGCGATCTCCAGATCCACCGGGCAGCCAGTCAGCGAGGCCCGGAACGTCAATTTTGAAACCCCGTTCCTGCCCAGTGCTGGGCTGGAACCCCGCGTGGTGGGTGCGGTATTCCTTCCCGGTATGACCCCTGGAAAAATATCCCCTGCAATCAGCGGAAACAATGCCGTCTATGTGATCCGGGTGGATTCCCTGCACCTCCAGTCCCGGGAGCTGACCCCCGCCCTTGCCGAACGCAGCCTGGAGGTGAACATGCAGCAGCAGATCCTGGGACAGGTTTTCGACGCCCTGAAAAAGCAAAGCAAGATCACAGACAACCGCCTGAAATTCTTCTGATCCGCCTGC
>JANWKA010000122.1 GCA_025451655.1 Chitinophagaceae bacterium
ATGTCCGGGTGCAAATCACCGAGACCCCGGATACCCTTGGCGGTCCCCAGTTCCAGAACTACGAAGACCTGGTATTCCATATTTTCCGGGGGAAAAGGGTGCGGATCAACGATATCGATTTTGCCGGAAACCTGCATGCTCCGGATGCCGCCCTCAGGCGCCAGATGAAAGACACCAAACAGCTGACCCGGCTGACCCTCCATCCCGATGAAGACATTAACGTATATAATCCAAGGCCCAGGATCACCTGGAAACAATTCCTCAAGGACGGCGATTTCCTTTCCGTGAGCCGGACCCTCCACGCAGTCAGCCCCTATTTCCGGTTCAACCTCTTCAATACGGCCAAATTCAATTCCTCCAAATACCAGGATGACAAGGCCAACATCATTTCCTATTACAACCAGCTCGGATACCGGGACGCCGTGATCACCCGGGACACCAATTATCTAACCCCCCAGGGCAACCTCAATATCGCGATCCAGGTCAGTGAAGGCCAGAAATATTATTTCGGGGATATCACCTGGAAAGGCAATACGGTTTACCCCGATTCCGACCTCAACCAGATCCTGCACATCAAAAAGGGAGATGTCTATAACCTGGATCTTTTTCAAAAGAGGCTGGGCACGGTTCCGGGAGAGGGAGAGAATGATGTGGCCGACCTTTATCTGAATAACGGCTACCTGTTCTCCCAGGTCCACCCCATCGAGACCAGCGTGGTGGGAGACACGATCAACTACCAGATCGAAATCATCGAGGGGGCAAAGGCAACCATCAAGGAGGTACCCATCTCGGGAAATGACAAAACCAATGAGCATGTGATCCGCCGGGAACTCAGGACGGTGCCGGGAGGCTTGTTCAGCAAGGAGGAGATCGTCAGATCCGTCCGGGAAATCGCACAGCTCGGGTTTTTTGACCCGGAACATGTGGACCCGGTCCCTATCCCCAACCCCAGCGACGGGACGGTGGACATCAAATGGAATGTGGTGGAAAAGCCGGCAGACCAGCTCGAGCTTTCCGCAGGTTGGGGAGGATATATCGGGCTGACCGGTACCCTGGGGCTGACCTTCAATAACTTCTCCCTGCGCAATATCCTGAATAAAAACGCCTGGGCTCCCCTGCCCTCCGGAGACGGCCAGAAGCTTTCTGTGCGGTTTCAATCCAACGGGAAGTCCTATAGCTCCTATAATTTCTCATTCACGGAGCCCTGGCTTGGGGGAAAAAAGAGGGATCCTTTCTCCATCAGCTTCTTCGATTCCAAATTCTCCAACGCCTCCGGGTATAACGGGATCACCTACCTGTTCAACGATAGTTCCTACCTGAGGACCCTGGGCGCATCGGTTTCCTTCGGCAAAACGCTCAAGTGGCCTGATGACTATTTTACCCTGGTCTATGAGCTGGACTATGAGCTGTACCACCTGAAAAACTACCTGTTCTTCCCGGGGTCCAGCCTGAACAACGGGGACATCAATGACCTCAGCCTGAAGGTCACCCTCGCCCGGTCTTCGATCAGCGCACCGATTTATCCCACTTATGGATCAACGGTCGTACTATCCGGACAGTTCACTCCCCCGTATTCGGTCTTTATTTCGCCCCAGACCTACCAGAATGAAACCGAATCCCAGCGGTTCAATTTCATCGAATACCAGAAATACCGGCTGGATGCCACCTGGTACACTGCCCTGGGCCCCCCGCACGGTAGTGACCACAAACAGTTCGTACTCAAGGTCGGGGCCAAGTTCGGGCTGCTGACGAAATATGACGCCCTGACCCAGCTTTCACCCTTTGACCGGTTCGAGGTCGGGGGAGACGGGATCAGCAATTACGCGATCTATGGAAAAGAGATCATTTCCCAGAGGGGGTATGAAGTTTATTACAACACCAATCCCAAAAACAACTCCACCACCCCGCCTTCAACCTACCAGGGTTTCACCATGTTCAACAAATTCACCATGGAAATCCGGTACCCCATTGCCCTCAATCCCAATTCCACCATTTTCGGGCTGGCTTTTATAGAAGCCGGCAATGGCTATAACGGGATCCAGCAATACAATCCCTTCCTGCTCCGCCGATCCGTGGGGATTGGCATGCGGTTTTACCTGCCGATGTTCGGTCTGCTGGGGTTCGATTATGGGGTGGGCCTGGATCGCCTGACCCCCGGCAGCGGTCTCAAAGACGCAACCAAATTCAGCTTCATGCTGGGTTATGAACCGGAATAAGCTGGTGACGGCGGCATTTTAACAATACATTTAGGAAAATTTCCCCAACTTTACAACCGTGAAAAAATGGATCCTGGCTGCGGGAATGGTCTTTGGAATCGCTTTTTTAGCCAGTGCCCAGCGGTATTGCGTCATCGATTCCAGATATATCCTGGACCATATGCCGGAATACCATACCGCCCAGCTCCACCTGGATTCCATTTCGAAAGAATGGCAAAAGGAGATCGACGCCAAAAATATCCAGCTCGATAAATTGAACAGATCCTATCAGGCCGAAGAGGTGATCCTCACCCCGGATTTGAAGAAGAAAAGGCTGGACCAGATCGACGCCATGGAAAAATCCGTCCGTCAGCTTGAACAGCAGCGGTTCGGGTACCAGGGAGATTTGTTCAAGGTCCGGGAATCCCTGGTGAAGCCCATCCAGGATAAGGTCTACAATGCAGTCCAGCAGCTCGCCGCCCAGCGACTTTACGATTTCGTGCTGGACAAGGCCGGAGGGATCAGCGTTTTTTATGCCGACCCGAAACTGGACCGCAGTGATGATGTATTAAAAATACTTGGTATTGAAAAATAACTTATTTTCACCCCTTAATAAAATTTTCTGATTAATTTTAATCCATATTAACAAACCAAAATTGCACCAATGAAAAAAATCGCAATTATCATTGTGATGGCCGTGACTGCCCTTTATACCTCGAATGTTTCCGGACAGGCCAAAATCGGGTTTATCAGTATGTCCGAGCTGATCCAGGCCATGCCTGAATCCAAGGCTGCTGATACGACCCTGCAGCAATATGGCAAAGACCTTCAGGACCAGATCAATATCATGCAGCAAAGTGTCCAGACCAAGGCAGCTGATTTCCAGAAGAGTTCTGCCACCTGGACCGATGCCATGAAGGAAGTGAAAACCAGGGACTTACAGAGCGCCCAGCAGAACCTTACGGATTTCCAGCAGGCTGCCAATCAGAAATTCTCCGACAAAAGAGACTCCCTGCTCAAACCCATCGTCGACAAGGCCAGAAAAGCAGTGGCTGACGTGGCCAAGGAAAAAGGGTATTCTTACGTGATCGATAATTCCGGAGATATTCTCCTGGCCAAACCCGACGGAGACGACCTGCTTTCCTCTGTCAAGGGGAAGCTCGGGCTGAAATAAGCCGGTTCAAACCTGAACGATCCTGAAAGGTCAAAAGATCCCGGTCTTTTGACCTTTCCCATTATACCAGCATGGAAACCTTTCACCCGATCGGCGTATTTGATTCTGGGTTCGGCGGCCTTACCGTGTTGCGCGCTTTCGAGGACCTCCTTCCCCATTACGATTACCTTTACCTCGGGGACAATGCCCGCGCTCCCTACGGCAGTAATTCCTTCGAAACGGTTTATACCAATACCCTGCAATGCGTGGAATACCTCCTGGGCCGGGGTTGCAGGCTGGTTATTCTCGCCTGTAACACGGCTTCCGCCAAGGCCCTCAGGACCATACAGCAAAAAGACCTGCCCCGGATGGATTCCGGGGTCCGGGTGCTTGGCGTGATCCGGCCGACGGCGGAAACGGCCGGAAATTTTTCCAACACCGGTAACCTGGGAATTTTTGCAACGGCCGGAACTGTTGCATCCGGTTCCTACCCACTGGAAATCGCCAAATTCTTTCCTGAAATGAGGGTGGTCCAGGAGGCTTGTCCCCTCTGGGTCCCCCTGGTGGAAACCGGGCAATACCATGAACCGTCAGCCCATCCCCTCATCCGCAAACCCGTGGAAAATCTTTTTTCCCGGGCTCCGCGTACCGATGTGATCATCCTGGGGTGCACCCATTACCCCCTTCTGTTGCCCGCGATCCTGAAGTTGGTCCCGCCCGGTGTCACCGTGCTTTCCCAGGAGGGGATTGTGGCTGACAGCCTCTGCAGTTACCTGGGCCGCCATCCCGACCTGGAATCCCGGTGTTCGAAAGAAGGGAAAAGGGAGTTTCTCACCACGGATTCGGCAGCGGCCTTCTCCGCTCACGCCACGGAGTTTTTCGGAAGGGAAGTTTCGACCAGCCATGTGGACCTTTCCTGACTCCGGAATTATCCCCGGGCCCTTCCCTTTTCCCGTTATTTCCCCTACCTTTGCCTCCTGATTTTTAAACCCGGAGGCTCAAAACCCCTTGATTATTAACCGATCGAGTCATGAAAAGGACCTTTCAGCCCCATAACAGAAGGAAAAAATCCGTGCATGGATTCCGCAAAAGGATGCAGACTGCCAACGGAAGGAAGGTGCTCGCCAGCCGGAGGGCCAAAGGCCGCAAAAAGCTCACCGTTTCCGATGAGAAAACGCTGAAGTGATCCCCAAAACCATTTTTCCATCACCGCCCCCGCACATAGTTTTGGAAAGGCCGAAAAATTAAAGAGCAGAAAGCAGATTGAATTGCTTTTCCGGGAAGGGCAGGGTTTTTCCGTGCCTCCCTACCGGGTCCTGTTCCAGGTCCGGGAAGGGGAGGATTTCCCCCCGGTCCAGGCCGGCTTCAGCGTTCCGGTTTCAGGTTTCCGGCTTGCGGTGGACCGCAACCGGGTGAAAAGGCTGACCCGTGAAGCCTGGAGGCTTCAAAAACAGGCACTTTACAGGGAATTGGAAACCCGCGGGCTCAGGCTTTCGGTCTTTCTGGTGTATACCGGCAAAAAAATACCTGCCTTTCAGACAGCCCGGGACAAAATTTCGGTAATTTTAAACCGTTTAATGAGTGAATTACCCTCTGCCGGCCGGGGCAGGAATGCAGCCCGATAGGCATCCCAAAGCCAGGCCTATGAGAAAGTTTTCCCTTTGGTTGGGACTTCCCCTAATCCTGTTGATCCGGATCTACCAGCGGATCATCTCACCCTGGAAGGGTAATACCTGCCGATATATTCCCACCTGTTCAGCCTATGGGCTTGAGGCCCTCAAAAAATACGGTCTGTTCAAGGGGGGATACCTGATGATGAAAAGGATCCTTTCCTGCCATCCCTGGGGTGGCCATGGATATGATCCGGTTCCCTGAACTCTAATACGAATGAGGATGAAAAAGATTTGGAGGGGTAGCGGCCCAAAGGTCATCTGCGCCCTGGCTCTGGCCGTGGCCAGCTTCACCATGGGCTACCGGATGAACGACAAGTATTTCGACATCGCCAAGAATCTCGACATTTTTGCCGCCGTTTTCCGCAACCTCAACACCTATTACGTAGACAGCATCGAACCCGAAAAGCTGATGGCGACGGGGATCGATGCCATGGTGGGATCCCTGGACCCCTATACCACCTATTACCCGGAGAATGACCTGGATGAACTGGACTTCCAAACCACCGGGAAATACGGTGGTGTTGGCCTTTCGGTCCGGGAGATCCACGATTCCACCGTGGTATCCGATGTATACCAGGGAAGCCCCGTGGACCGCGCCGGAATCCGGGCTGGGGATATCATTCTTTCCATCAGCGGCCATAATGCCGGAGGTCTGCCGGATGAAGAGATCAGCAAGCTCCTGAAGGGAGAGCCGGGCACCAGCCTCCAGATCGAACTGAAGAACCCGGTGACCGGAATGGAAACCACCAAATCCATCACCCGGCAGGAAATCGATATTCACAGCGTCGCCTATGCCGGCATGGCAGGGGACAGCATCGGGTTCATCAAGCTCACCCAGTTCACCCAATACAGCGCCAATGAGGTATCCTCGGCCCTGGACAGTCTCGCGCGCACGAACCCGGGAATGAAGGGAGTCATCATCGACCTGCGAAGCAACCCGGGCGGGCTCCTGGATGAAGCTGTAAAATTATCCAGCCTGTTCATCGGCGGTAGCCAGGTGGTAGTGAGCACCAAGGGAAAAGCTTCCGGATGGAACCGGGACTACACTTCAGGAATCATTGCCAAATATCCTCATTTGCCCCTGGTGGTGCTCACCAACCGGCTTTCCGCGTCGGCATCGGAGATTTACGCCGGAGCCATGCAGGACCTGGACCGGGGAGTGATCCTGGGGCAACGCTCATTTGGAAAAGGGCTCGTCCAGACCACCCGGGACCTCCCTTACAACACCAAGCTGAAGGTCACCGTCGCAAAATATTATACTCCCAGCGGAAGATGCATCCAGGCCATTGATTACGCCCACCGCAACGAGGACGGAAGCGTGGATTATATTCCGGATTCCCTGAGGAAATCCTTCCGGACCCATGACGGCAGGACGGTAAAGGACGGAGGGGGAATCGAGCCCGACGTATACCAGGTACCCGATTATCTGAGCAATATTTCGGTGACCCTGCTGTCCAGGGATTACATTTTCCAGTACGCCACCTGGTACTATTATTCCCATCCTGATCTGAAGCCATCCCCAAAAACCTTCAGCATCTCCGATTCGGATTACAACGGATTCATCCGTTTCATTTCCGGGAAGGATTATAAATACCATACCCGGACCCAGGATGATCTGGATGAACTGGAAAAGGCTGCCCGGAAAGAAAATTATCTGGAAGATGTGAAGCCCCAGCTGGACGCCCTGAATCAACAACTCGCGCTGGAAAAGGGCAAAGACCTGGTCCGCTACAAAACCGAGATCGAAAACCTTCTGAACCAGGAGATCATCGGCAGGTATTACCTGTTGCCGGGAAGGATTGCCAGAAGCTTATCCTTTGACCCGGAAGTGATCCGGGCCAGGTCGATTTTGAGGGATACCTCCGAGTACCAGGGGATCATTTCCGGAAGGATCACCGAACCCGCGCCGGTGGAGGATTCGGCAGACTGATTTCAAGACCCCGCCACTCGGGAATCCGGGCTACCTACTGCTGAAACCATATTGAAGTCCGAGGGCCAGGTCGGAGGTTCTGATGGTCCCTCCCTCTACGGGATTTTTGTTGGCCGGAATGAGCCCCAGGACAACCCGCAAATCCAGTGAAACCCCCCGGATGGCCCCGCTCCCGATTTGATAACCCACCCCAAGTGCCCAGCACGGATTGACGGCATGAGAATATCCCCTGATATTATCCGTGGTCCCGTTACAAGTTTCCCGGGAGGAAAGCACATAATTGAACTGAGGCCCGGTTTCGACATACTCCCCCGATACCACCCTGTACCTGACCAGGACCGGAAGTTCCAGGTTTCCTGTTG
>JANWKA010000123.1 GCA_025451655.1 Chitinophagaceae bacterium
CGGTGAAAATATGATGTTTCAGAAGCAAATCCTTGCGCAGGTGGGCGCAGGATTCCGGGATGTCAAAGCCGATCATCAGGCCTTTCCCCCGGACCTCCCCGATCAGGGGCAATTTGCGAAGTTCTTCAAGGAGGTACTCCCCGGTTTCCAGGGCATTGTTCATCAGGTGCTCTGCTTCCATCACTTCAAGCACACTGAGAGCTGCCGTGCAGGCCAGGTAGTTTCCGCCGAAAGTGGTGCCCAGCATGCCGGGCCAGGAACTGATTCCGGGACGGATGAGGACCCCGCCCACCGGAAAGCCATTGCCCATTCCCTTGGCGATGGTGATCAGGTCCGGCCTGATACCGGAATACTGGTGGGCGAAAAATTTCCCGGTCCTTCCATATCCGGATTGTACTTCATCCAGGATCAGCAGGGCACCGCAGGCAGCACATGCTGCGGAAAGGACCCCCAGGAATTCCTCCGAAGGAAGCCGGATCCCCCCGACTCCCTGGATGCCTTCGATGATCACCGCTGCGATTTCAGGGGACAGGGCCCTGCGGAAAGCTTCCGCATCGTCCAGGGGAACCATCGTTACCGGGTGATGGGTGTTGAAGGGTGCCCTGATTTTTTCATCATCCGTCACGGAAACTGCCCCGGAGCTCCGTCCGTGAAATGCTCCATGAAAGGCGATCACACCGGATCTGCCCGTCGTGAAAGAAGCCAGCTTGAGGGCATTTTCCACCGCTTCGGCCCCGGTATTGCAAAGGAAGAGACGGTAATCCGGGTATCCGCTCAAAACCCCAAGGCGCTCTGCAAGCGAATGCTGCAGGGGATTGACTACCGAATTGGAATAAAAGGCGATCCGGTGCAGTTGGGCGGTCAGGGCCTGGACATAACGGGGATGACTGTGGCCGATGGAAATCACGGCATGACCCCCATAAAGATCCAGGTACTGGTTTCCCTCCTGATCCCAGATATAGCTTCCCCTGGCCTTTACCGGCTCGATATCAAAAAGGCTGTAAACTTCGAACAAATCCATTTTTTTCTTTTTAAGGTCTGCCGACCGTTTGATCCAATCATTTCAAATCCGGTCAGAACATCACACTCTTCAGCCGGAGCCCTTCGGTTTCGGGGAATCCAAACATCAGGTTCATGTTCTGAACAGCCTGCCCGCAGGCCCCCTTGATCAGGTTGTCCTCCACTCCGTGGATTACCAGCTGGTCCCCTGTCTTTTCCAGGTAGAGCAGGATCCGGTTGGTATTGACCACCTGCTTGATGTCCACCATCCGGTCGCTGATGTGCACAAAGGGATGGTCCGCGTAATAATCCCGGTATAATTTTATTGCTTCCTCCGCATTCAGACCGCAACCGAGATAGGAAGTCACGAAAATTCCCCGGGTGAAGGAACCCCGGAAAGGCACAAACTGCAACGGTCCTTTAAATCCGGGCTGGAGGATGGAAAGGGTCCGGAGGATTTCGGGGACGTGCTGGTGCGCAAGCGCCTTGTAGGCATTGATGTTATTGGCCCTCCAGTTGAACTGGGTCGTGTCCTGCTGTTTTTGGCCCGCTCCTGTGGAACCGGTGATGCCGCTGACATGAACCTCCCGGAGCAGTCCGGCCTTGGCAAGCGGGAGCAGGCTGACTTCAATCGAGGTGGCAAAGCAACCCGGGTTCGCGATATTTGAAGCCTCCCGGATCGCTTCCCGCTGGAATTCCGGAAGGCCATAGGTGAACTTCCGGGAGCCTGCTTTTTCTCCGAGCCGGAAATCCTGGCTCAGATCGATGATCCGGATAGGCTCCGGCACTTCCATGGATTCAAGCAACTGGCGGGATTCACCAGGCCCCAGGCAGAGCATCCAAAGGTCGACATCGATAGGATAGGATCCCGTGAACTTCATGTCCGTCTCGCCGAGCAGGTCCCTGTGAACGGCATCCACAGGTTCCCCCGCGTGGCTCCGGCTGTGGGCGGCCAGCAGCCCCACCCCGGGGTGGGTGAGCAGCAGGCGCAGCATTTCCCCTCCGGTGAATCCGGCGCCCCCGATTACAGCAACCCGGATTTCAGGATTCATTCAGGAGATTTTTTAAGCTTATGCACCTTTTGCCAGATGGCGGTCTGCTGCCCGAAAATTTTGGAGAACCCCCGGACATCCTGACCGGTCCATCCGGTGTTCATTTCCCCGTACCGGCCAAATCCTGCGTTCATCAGATCGAAAGGAGAGGCAATTCCGTTCACCCGGAACCGGTAGGGAAAAAGAGTGAGGAACACATCCCCGGTCACCTGCTGCTGGGTGCTTTCCAGGAAGGCTTCCAGGTCCCGCATGACGGGATCCAGGATCTGTCCTTCGTGGAGCCAGTTACCGTAAAAACGGGCAAGCTGGTCTTTCCAGCTCAGCTGCCATTTGGTGAGCACATGTTTTTCCAGGGCATGGTGGGCCTTGATGATCACCAGCGGGGCTGCTGCCTCGAATCCCACCCTCCCCTTGATCCCGATGATGGTATCTCCGACATGGATGTCCCTGCCGATGCCGTAGGGAGCCGCGAGGTCCCGGACCCGGAGGATCGCCTGAACAGGACCTGGATACCGGGTCCCGTTAACGGTCCGGAGTTCCCCCTGTTCGAAGCCCAGGGTAATATCCTCGGATCCGGTCCGGGTCACCGGGGTGGGAAAAGCGGCATCGGGAAGGAATTCCCCGGAACCCAGGGTTTCCTTTCCTCCGACAGAATTCCCCCAAAGCCCCTTGTTCACGGAATAGGCGGCTTTTTCGAAATTCAATTCCACTCCTTTTTCCTTCAGGTAGGTGATTTCCTGCTCCCGGCTGAGCTTCAGGTCCCGGATGGGAGTGAGGATCTCCACTCCGGGGATGCAG
Organism: Chitinophagaceae bacterium; assembly: GCA_025451655.1. GTDB lineage: Bacteria > Bacteroidota > Bacteroidia > Chitinophagales > Chitinophagaceae > JANWKA01. The sequence continues at coordinate 2,850 of JANWKA010000123.1, forward strand.
ATGTGGAAGATCATGTCGAAACGGACCTGGTCATTGCCGGCCCCGGTACTGCCATGGGCCACCGCATCCGCGCCGGTATTGCGGACCTGCCCGGCGATGGCCATGGCCTGGGTCATTCTTTCGGCGCTCACACTCAGGGGGTAGGTGTCATTCTTGAGCACATTGCCGAAGATGAGGAACCGGATGATCTGGTCATAATAGCTTTGTACCGCATGGATCGTGACATGGCTGGCCACTCCGAGGGCCCGGGCCCGCTTTTCAATGGATTCCAGCTCATCCGGGGTGAACCCTCCGGTATCCACCAGGACGGAATGGACCTCATAGCCCAGGTCCCGGGTAAGATAGGTCACGCAAAAAGAGGTGTCCAGCCCCCCGCTGAATCCCAAAACCACTTTCTTTTTCCCGGCCATGTCAGAAAAGGTTGAAAAAGAATTTCTTCCGGGTGGGCTGCTCCCCCCCGGCCTGCAGGGGTTCCTCCTTGCGGAGGAAGGGTTTGAGCAACACGTATTTTTTGTATCTCAGCCAGCGCTCGAAAAGCTTGAAATTGCCCGCGAACTGGCGGGGTTCCGCGACGGGGTGGCCGTTGGAGGAGGAGCGGATCTCCCGTCCCGGCTCGGGGGTCCGGGCGGCAGGATCATAAAGCATCGCGGTACAGAAGCAGTTCTCCCTGCCTTTGCTCATCAGGGTTTCGTAGTTGACGCAGCTCTGGCATCCTTTCCAAAACTGGTCATCGGAAGTCAGCTCGGAATAGGTGACCGGCTTGTATCCCAGCTCGGAATTGATCTTCATCACGGCCAGCCCGGTGGTCAGGCCGAAGATCTTGGCCTCCGGATATCTTTCCCTGGAAAGCTCAAAAATCTTCCGCTTGATCAGGGTGGCCACCCCGTGGCCCCGGAAAGCTGGAGAGACGATCAGCCCGGAGTTGGCGACAAACTTGTTATGACCCCAGGCTTCGATATAGCAGAAACCTACCCAGTCCCCCTGGTTGGTGAGGGCGATCACCGCTTTCCCTTCTTCCATCTTCTGCTGGATGTATTCGGGGGTCCGCCGGGCGATTCCCGTTCCCCGGGCGAGTGCGGAAGAGGCCATCTCATCGGTGATGAGCGGGGCGTACTTTTTATCCTCCGGGGTGGCTACCCTGATAATAAAATCCGGAATCTGTTCCAAGGGTAAACTTTATAAATGAGGAAAAGAAGAAAGGGAAGTGACCTGCCAGACGTCATGCGCCTTTTCAGCCGGAAGGGTTCCGGCCCGGGGTCCTATCAGATGCGGGGTCGTCGTAAAAGGAAGGTGAAGCCGTTGGCCCTGAACGAAAAAACATCGGCCCGGAGGCTCGGATGGAAGCACCGCCTGATCATATGGCTGTTGCAGGATTTCAATTTCAGTTCAGCTTTCAGGAACTTGTCCTTACCAGGACAATTGATTGCAAAGGTAAATTATTTTCAATTTGAACCGGCCAAAAATATCCGGGGCTGACCCGGCGGTTGCCGCGGGCCAACGCCGGGTTCTCAGCCGGTATAATAAAGCTTCCCATTCCTGATTTTCGCAGGCGTGGTGAAGGGATGCTCCATTGTCTTGAGGGCCGACATAATATGGAGGACCTCCCAGCCGGAGAGCTTCAGGACATCGCTGATCATGGAGCGGTGACAGCGCCACCAGACCGCTTCTGCGCACATGATGCAGGTTCTTTTTACCCGGGCAACGGACTCCAGGCGCGCTATTCCTTCCGCAAATACCGGGGTCTGCATGTAATCCGCATAGCCCCGGAAGGAAACATTTTTCCACCCGGTGTTCCCTGAATCCTTGGAGGCCTTCCTGCGGCCGCCCAGCAGGGGCAGGTGGAGGTATTCCATTCCGGCTTCCGCCAGGCTGGGACCCAGCCGTTCCTGGTTGAACTGGGGATAGCGGTTGGATCCGGGGAGGCCCCGGACATCAGCCACCAGGGCAATCCGGAACGCTTTCAGCCAGTCCAGGAACTCCCCGATGGGGTGAGTGGAATGGCCAATCGTCCATATCGTGTTCAGGGTTTCCATCGGTTCAGGGAAGGGCAGGATCCCGGTAGAGCTGGACCTCGCTCAGGACGGGCGGGGCATCCGATCCGGTTATGCGGATTCTCAGGCGGCCCGTCCTCACGGTGGGAAAGGTGAGGATCCGGATGTGGCCGATCGTCGTTCCGCTGGCGATCAGGGTCCATTTCTTTCCCTGCCAGGCCTCGACGGTAAAAGATTTGACCCGCTGTCCCAGGGGAAGATATTCCATCAGTTCCAGGGTATTGAAGGCCGTATCCCGGGTGAGCCACAACAGGATCTCCGGGCTTTTTTTATCGTTTCCAGCAGCCCAGCAGGTCCTGGGATTGCCATCGGTCAGGAAGGCAGCTTCATAGGGACCGGCAGTCGTGCTGGCAACAGTCCTGGATCCGAGGGCCAGGTTATGCAGGAAGGCGGCAAGGCGCGCGTCCCGGAAAGCCATCAGCCTGGAGGAGTCCACCGGCGAGATCCTTCCTTCCCGGTCCGGAGGAACGTTGAGCAGGAGGCTGGAATTGCGTCCCACGGATTGTTCATAAATCTCCATGAGCCGGGCCACCGTTTTCACCAGGCTGTCCTGCTCCGGATGGTAGAACCATCCGGGCCGGATGGAGACATCGGTTTCCGAAGGGCGCCAATAGGGGCCCTCCTCAAACCCTTCGCCCATCCGGGTCTCCGTCATCCGCGAATCGGACTGGAATCCGGAGTCCCTGCTCCAGGAAGTCTCCGGTGCGTAACCCGATTCATTGCCCACCCACCGGATCCCGTCAGTGTTGCTGAAATTGAAAATCACGGCCTGTGGCTGGTCATGTTTCACGGTGGAATCGAAAAGAGCCCAGTCATAAACCTGTTTTTTCCCATTGGGCCCTTCCCCGTTCGCTCCGTCAAACCATACTTCAAAGATGGGACCATAATGGGTCAGCACCTCGTTCAGCATTCCGGCAAAAACCTGGTTGTATGCAGGAGTGCCGTAGGCCGGGTGGTTCCGGTCCCAGGGAGAGAGGTACAGCCCCAGTTTCAGGCCATAGACCCGGCATGCGGCGGCAAGATCCTTCAGGACATCTCCCTGTCCGTTCATCCAGGAGGAGTATGCGACGGTATGTTTACTGTATGCAGAAGGCCAGAGACAAAATCCATCATGGTGCTTGGCCACCAGGATGATCCCCGTCATGCCCGCCGCCTTGGCCACCCGGGCCCACTGGAGGCAATCCAGGTGGGTCGGGTTGAATACCCGGGGATCCTCCTTTCCGGTCCCCCATTCCTTACCGGTGAAAGTGTTCGGACCAAAATGGGCGAACATATAATATTCCATCTGCTGCCAGTGCAACTGGTTGATGGAGGGAAGAACCCCATAGGGGGCAATGCGGGTTTGGGCCTGTGCAGGGTCCGGAATGCAGGCCAGGAAACAACATAAAGCCAACAGAATCTTGTTCATGAGGCGAGGGTTGGGATCTTTCCCGGCAAATTAAGGCATCCCCGGAGCAATTGGACCCCGATAAGTTTTATCTTTGACAGGCGGTAGTGGAAATTCCCCTGCTTTTTGCCGGTAACAGGCCACCAGCCTCCATCCCCCGCAATCATGATGAAAAAATTCCTATTCTTTTCCCTGAGCCTCTTTGTGCTTTTTACTTTTTCCTATTGTCAGAATCCCCGGCCCCCGGCCCGGACCGATCCCAGGGAACTTACCGGAAAATTGCCCCTGGACCTTTCCCTGGTACATGGGTCCACCGCGGACCAGTCCGTGGACCCGGATACCAGCCTGTTCCGGTTCGGGATCAACCCGGGCTGGTATGGGAACGGGTACACCGATCAGCTGCTCCACCGGATTGCCTCAGATGCCGGGGTGCATTCCAGCAGGCCGGGTTTTTCCGATAACCTGGCCTCGGATTTCGGATATGATTGCAGGCTCAGCGCCTTCCGGTATTATTACGACACCCTGGACATCCGGGAGAATGTGGTGTTCCTCAATGGCCCCAGCCCGGCCCACCGGGACACAACGCATTATGGATCCAACCGGAGCCTGACCTTCGCCCACCTCTATGACCCGGTCTGGAATGCAGACAGCACGGTGAATCCCGGGAATTTTTACGCATCCTATGTTTACCAGGTGGTGAAGCGATATGGCCCCTATGTGCGGTTCTGGGAAGTCTGGAATGAACCGGATATCAATAATGCCTCCAACGCCTACAGTCTTCCGGGCCAGTCTGGAAACTGGTATGACAATCCACCCCCGGTGGCCCACCTGTATGGATTTTACGCTCCGGTCTGGGTGTATAACCGGATGCTGCGGATCACCTATACCATTGTGCACCGGCTTTTCCCCCGGGAATATGTCTGCACCGGAGGATTGGGATATCCATCCTTCCTGGATGCCATCCTTCGGTTCACGGATAACCCGGACAGCGGAAAGGTCAGCCCGGAGTATCCCCTGGATGGAGGCGCCTATTTCGATGTGCTGAGCTTCCATTCCTATCCCCAGTACCGGCTCCATCATTGGGATAACCGCATTGGAGGTTTTACCTTCCAGCGCAGTTCGGACTTTGCAAGCCAGGCAGGAACGGAGCTAAAGGATGCCTTCCAGGATGTCCTGGACCGCTATGGATATAACGGGAGCCGGTTTCCCCGCAAGCTCTTTATCAATACCGAGATCAATATCCCGAGGAAGCCATTCGGGGATATGATCGGTTCCGATCTGGCCCAGCATAACTTCATGGTGAAATACCTGGTCAAGGCGCAGGAGGACGGGATTCTCCAGGTGTACATTTTTGCCCTGGGAGAAGCCGAGGACCCGGAAAAGGCCAAGGATCCCTTCGGCCTGATGGGGCTTTATGAAAACCTCACCCGCGATGCCTACGGTCAGCAGAAGCTGACCTCCGAGGGAGTGGCCGTGAAGACCATGTCGCTGCTGACTTACGGTTACCGGTATGATTCCGGGCTGACCCGGAAGCTCATCCTGCCGGCTGAAGTGGACGGGGCCGCATTTTCCCGGGGGGGCCATCCCGTTTTCATCCTCTGGGCCAGGCAGCTGACCGATGAAAGCGAGGCCACCACGGCCCAATACCGGTTTCCGGCCTCCCTGAAATTAGGCACCCTGAAAGAATATCGTTGGGATCAGGCCAGTCTTCCCGGGGATACCAGCCTGGTCCAGGCGCAGTCTGTGGAACTTGGCGGATCGCCGGTTTTTCTTTTTCCCCAGTGAAGGAGTGCATGGCGAACGGTTCTTCCCCGCGCCGCTGGCATTCCTTAAGCAGATCCGGCGATAACACCCCGGAAAAAGCCCACGGATTCTGCCATTCCGGGCAGGGGATCGGTCATGTCCTTTTCATATTCGATGCTGCATTTTCCGGAATATTTCACCTTTTCCAGCATCTGAACCAGTCCCCTGAAATCAATGATGCCCCTCCCGGTCTCGATGGAATGGTCCCCTTTGCCGATGGCGTCCACATCCTTGATATGCATGTCAAAGAGGCGGTCCCGATAAGCATGAACGGCCTGGACCGGGTCCTGTCCCGCACGCATGGAATGCCCGATATCCAGGCAAAGCCCGATCCGGGGATCCCTTCCGCTGATCTTTTCATAGACTTCCCTCGGGCCGGGGTAAACCGGATCCTCCGGACCGTGATTATGAATGGCCAGCCGGATCCCGGTTGCTTTCACCTGCTTTTCCGCGGCATCCAGGAGTGCGGGTTCCGGCACCCCGATCAGTAAAGGCACCCGGGCATTTGCGGCGTACCGGAAAGCCTGGACCACCTGGTCCGGAGTTTTCATGTAAACCACTCCGACTCCGTAAACCTGTATCCCCGCCGCGGCGAATTGACCCGTGACCGCGGTTGCCTGCTGCGGCGAGCTGTCCAGCGGAAGGTGAAAATCCTTCAGGGATACCCAATGCAGATCCAGCCTCCGCATCATGGCAATCGATTCCGGGATGGAGAAATGCAGGAAGGAATAGCCAGCCATGCCGGTCTGAAAAGGGGTCCAGGGTATTTTTTTCTCCAGTAAGGCACCAGCCTGGGTTACCAGGGATGGCATCCCGCTTACAGCGGCACCAAGCAAGCCTGATTTGAGGAAATTTCTTCTGCTGGACATGAAATGGATTTGAGGTCAGGGGGTCCGGCAAAAATAGGGGAAGGAGAGGGAAAATCCGGGATTTCCACGGACTGCGGATTTTATTTAGTTTCGGAGGGCCTACCCTTAAGGCACCCCGCCAAACTTTTTCCCATGAAAAATAAACCGGTCCGGATCCTGGTGGAAATGGCCTTTATCATTTTCCTTTTTTACTCCAACCTCCTGATGGGGGAGTTCGAGCGGTCCGGCATGGGTCCAAGGAGGGGTTTGGTCTGGGCCCTGGGAGATATCTTTTCGGCCCGCAATTTCCTGATCGCGGTGGTTTCAGCCTTCATCGGGCACATGGTATTTGATTTTTTCCGAAGAAAATTTTAGAGCAGTTCCCGGCAGGGGATTTGTTAAAATCCGGTTCATTTCAAAACCGTTGCAGTTCCGGAAGCCTATATCTCCTCCATCCCCGGGACCCAGTTCCTATCTTTCAGCGTGGATGCCTACCCGGGCCAGGTTTTCCATGGGAAGCTGGCCCGGGAGGCCTCCAGCATTACACCCGATATTCGTTCGGAAATGGACGAATTGGATTTGGATAATCCTGGGGACCGGGTAGAGGACCGGGGGCCGGTGAACCCGGAGGACACCTTGCTGGCGCAGGGTTCAGACCAGATTCATGAGGGGCAGTTGCTGCGCTGAGCCGGTTGTTCAGGGGTTTTCGACCGGAAGGTCGATATCCACTTCATCCAGGTGGTAATGATCCTTGATCATTTCCTTCAGTTTTTTCTCTTCCAGGACGAAAATAATATCGGATAGACTCACCCGGTAAGTGTATTGCTGCCTGTTGATCACCAGGGCGGGATTGAACTTCCGGTTCTTCAGGGTCCTGCCCAGGGCTTTCCAGTTGAAAAACAGGCAATGGCCGTCTTCGATCTGATACAGGGTGCGGATATAGGCGTTTCCGCTCCGGGTCATATAAAACACCAGGGAATTGCTGCGATGCGTTTCGAGGATCCGGGTGATTTCTTCCTGGGCCATCGTTTTTTCGGACCGGAGCACGGATTCCCGGAGGTCCCGGATGGGGTTATGGTGGGACCGGGAAATGCCGGCCGGTTCGCCAGCCTTTATCCCCTTGATCAGTTCATCATACCGGCCTTTCCAGTAGATCTCCGAATCGGTAGGTTGGGGAGCCGGCTGATAGCCGGAACTGAAAAAATAACTAACCGGTACATCAAGTGTTTCCGCTATTTTTTCCAGAAGGGAGATTTTGATGCTGTTATTCTTGACCATCAGGATGAAACCGGTCCTGGTTATGCCCACCTTGTTATAAAATTCCGCTTTCGACATGCCGCTGGCATTGATCAGAAGGTTGATCCGTTTGTAATCCATAAGGGAATTTTAGGGCAATACCAGCACCCCGGACCGAGGATTTCCGAAATGTTCTGCTCTGGATGGGTTTTCCAAGGAGACTCCGCAACCGGCAGCGAAGGCTGCCAGTACAGCCAATAATATTCTTTAAAGATATCATGCAATGCCGGTAAATGCAAGGTCTGCCCTTCTTGGGTCCCGGGATTGTGCAGAAAAAAGGGTTATCGGTGAATTTAAGGTTAGGAATGGAGAAAATTCCGCCGAACTCCGGGAAGGCAGCCGCCCCGAATCCGAATGCCCTTCCTCAGGGCGGCACGTTATTTCCACCGGAGCTGCTGAAATCCGATCCCCCCAGTTCGGTCCATGCCTGGAAAGCCTGGACTGCAGGCTGGTCGGGGTTTTCCGACCGGGAGGTGATCAGCCGGCTTACCGGATGGGCTGCCATCGGGGGTCCCGGGACTTTCAGAATTTCCCGGACCTGTTCCGGGGGGAGTTCGGGGCGGATCCATTCCTCTTCCAGTTCAGGTTGGAGGACCAGGGGCATTCGTTTCTGACTGTTATGAATCCGGCTCATCAGGGCATCGGCCGGAACGGTGATAATGGAATAGGAATAATAAGGATGGCGGGTGACGGGATCCTTCCAAAGGTCCCAGATCCCAGCGAAGGAAAAGATTTCCAGGCCGGGAACCCGGACGAAAAAGGGGATTTTCGTCCGGGAGTCCAGGTGCATGTGCTCGAAAAAACCGGTGGCAGGAACCAGACATCTTCGCTTTGCGGCGGGTTCCCTGAAGGCCGGAAGCTCCAGCAAGGTCTCCGCGCGGGCGTTCACCGTCCGGGTCCGGACCTGGAGGGCAGATGCCTGGTCTTTCACCCAAAAGGGGACCAGGCCCCAGTGGGCAAAATCAATATAATCCTTGCCCAGGATGACCGGATCCTCGGGGGCGTCGAAAGCGTTCTCATACCAGTGGATCCGGTACTTCTCCTCATCCTCCAGCCGCAGGTGGCGCCTGTAACGGCGGATCAAAAGATCCTTTTCAGTATCGAGGGCCTTTTTGTTGCACATCGGCAATCCC
>JANWKA010000124.1 GCA_025451655.1 Chitinophagaceae bacterium
CCACCGGTAGCGACGCCGGCGGATCCGCATTCAACTGCACCGTAACCTTTGAGGTCGATTGGTCTCCCTGGTTATCTTTCACCAGGACTGAAAACTGGTATTTGCCCGGGGTGGTCAGGACGACCTGGGCATTCACGCTGCCGGAATTTAAAAGCTGGGCAGCCGGCCCAGAGTCCTGGGTCCATTGATAGCCCGTGATCGAGGCACCGACATCATTCGACCGGGAGGCGCTGAGCAGGGCGGTATCCGAAGGGAGGGTCAGGGTAGTGTCGGCTCCGGCACTGGCGGTCAGCACCGGCGGGGGTGCGCCGGCTCCCCGGCTGTATTGAAGCATCCACTCGAACACGTTGAGTCCCCTGGGCCGGTAATTCAGGTTATAGGCAGAGTCCCAGGAATCATGCCCGTTGGCCTGGAAAATAGTGAGCAGGGCCTTGGGGTTCGGGATGGGCACATAGCTGTTGATATAATTGACCCAATCCACCGAATAGGTGGATGGAACGGTGGGATCGTTGAGGTTATGGAGGGCCCAGACCGGGAGGTTGGTGGAGGCGAGCACGGCCGCTTCAGCCGGTTCGGGGAAGGCTGCTCCGCTCACCGGCGCCACAGCCGCCATGCGTTTTGCGTTCCCGGCGGTGGTCGTCACATAGGTCCAGAGGGCACCGCCTCCCATGCTCAGTCCGGTCATGTACATCCGGGTGGTATCCACCCGGTAATTGCGCAGGGCATAGGCAATAACCGAATCCAGGTCGCTGGGCCCGGGCCACCACCGGAACTGGGGGGTGATGACGATGCACTCGAAATTTTTTCCACCCACCGTAAAATGGGCCGGCCACTGCCCGGTATGGATCAGTTTCGTTGGCCCATAGATCAGGAGCCGCTGGAGGTCTCCATTGGATCCGCTGCCTAATTCGCCGATCCCGTGAAGGAAAAATATGATGGGGTATTTGGTGGTGGGGCTGGTCGTGTAACTGGGGGGAAGGTATTGCCAGAATCCACCACAATCTCCTCCCACTGGGGTGGTGACTGCGGTGAATTGCCCGAATACATTGAATGGGGCAAAAACCAGCAACTTGAATACTGCTGCGCTAAAATAATGACGCAGCGAAACGGTTTTGAGGTTAATCATAGGTTAAAAAAAAGGTTCGGACAGACTTCCCAATAGGTGGGGGAAGTAGGCCCGCAGGTTATTCACTTAAAATTCCGTCATGAGATTATGTTGATTTATTTATACACTCCTCATGGAATTGCGCCACCAAACTCAAAAATGATGCCGCATATCCCATTTCAATATCATTATATATGAAAAAAGATCCTTATTCGGGATCCCATTTGGAAAAATGGTTGAGTTGGAGGGGGCCATCCCGCATGGGGAAAGGTTTTCAACGGGCCTGTTCCAAAAATCCGGAAGGGGGGTAAACATAAGAGAAAAATATAAACTTATCAAATTTTGTGATTATATTTTGACAAAATTATGACATTTCTTATAAAAATGTGGGTAACCCTGTGCCCAAACCCGCCAGGTAACTGGAAAACCTTGGGAATCTGGTAATTATGAGGTGGATAACCTGTTAATATTTTTTCCTAACCTTTTCTTTTTCAGGGAATTGGAAATTGTGGAAAACCAATTTTTCTGGGAATTCAGGCTCCGGGATCCGAAGGAAAGTCCTTTGGAGTATGCACAAAATGGGTCTGACCCGGATTGGCCCTGACCAATGCCCTGAAAATGGCCCAGGCAGCCCGGGGCAGGAACCAGAGGGCGGAGAGGAATTTCCGGTCCAGCATAGAGGCCGGTATGGAAATAGCCAGGACGAAATAGTAAAGCAAACCGATCCCGATCCATTCCCGGTTGCCTGGGGGCAGGCTGAGACGAAAGAAATGGACCAGGACCGAAAGGATGCCGGCCAGGGAAAGGAGGCCCAAAAGGAGGACCCGGGGCAGGACCATGGTCTGCAGGACTTTATCCCAGTAATTCAGGCGGAACTCCAGGAGTTTTCCGGGCTCCCGGAGCAGAAAACGCCGCAAGTAATGCAGTTGGCCGCTGACCCACCGGGTCCGCTGCTTTTCAAGGATCTGGACATTGGGAACCTTCTCATCCAGGACCCGGACCTCGTCCAGGAATTCCACGGTGACCTGGTCCCGGATCAGGATCATCTCGATCTCCCGGTCTTCGTAACCGGGTATGTCATCCAGCCCATTGCGGGCCAGGAGCTCCCTGAAATACCTGAACCGGAACACCATGCCGGACCCGATCAGGGCCGAGGTCAGGCCGGCTGCCCGGTGTCCCTTGCGGAAAATATGGTTGTTTATTTCCTCACTTACCCCTTCCAGAACAGAAACCGGGGTGTTCCGGTTCTTGGCCGTCCGGTGCAACTGGCAGCAGCTGATCCCGCTGTGGAAGGCATGGTTCACCTGCTCCAGGGCATCCGGCTCCAGGACATTATCGGCGTCCAGGACGAGGGCCAGGTCAAACCGGTCGGCAGCAAAATGCTCCAGGCCAACACGAAGGGCCCTGGATTTGGTGCTTTTTTCTGCAAACAGGGGAATCAGGGTGACCGGTAATCCAGCCAGCTGCTCCATGGTGGCTGGGGAAAGGGAATCGGCGATCACGACCACCTCGAAAAGGTCCCGGGGATAGCTTTGCTGGAACACGCGGCGCACGGTATCGCAAATGATCGCGTCTTCCCTGTAGGCAGGGATCAGGACGGCAATGGTATAGCGGTCCGGATAGCTGGTGTAATGGTCTGGTTTTCGCAGGCAACCCAGGACGGCGAAAAAGAGGAGATAAAAGGTACAGGCCGCCAGGTAGATAAACAGGAGGGTGCAACAAAACCCCAGGATCCAGTGGATGATGCTCATCATTCGTTTTTAATCCGGAAAACCCCGTTACTCCATGCCCAAATGGCGGGACATCACGCGTTCATAGGTGGATTCCAGTTTCCGGGTCATTTCGACAATATTATAATGGATGCGGACGGTTTCCATGGCATTGCTTGCGATCCGTTCCCGGAGTTCCCGGTTCCGGTGCAGGGTCAGGATTCCGGTAGCCAGCTCCCCGGCGTCGCCAGGAGGCATGAGCCAACCGTTTTCCAGGTGGCGGATCACCTCCGAAGTCCCGTCCACCCGGCTGGCCACGACCGCATTGCCCATGGCCATGGCCTCGAGGAGTCCGATGGGAAGCCCTTCCCACAGGGAGGGGAGACAATAGATATCCGATGCTTTCAGAATATCCGGAGTATCGAGCCGGAAGCCCTGAAAGATCACCCGGGAACCCAGATTGAGGGAGGCGGCGAGTTGTTCCGCCTGGACCCGGAGGTCCCCCTCCCCGACCACCAGCAAGGTGATGTCCCCGGACCTGAGGCAAACCTCCTGGAAGCCCCGGATCAGCGTGAGCGGATCTTTCTGATGGGTGATCCGGGCGATATAAGTGACCAGGGTATCCCCGGGTGGAATGCCCAGTTGCGACCGGATATCCCGGTGGGATCCCCCCACGTCGAATTTCCCCAGGTCAATCCCGTTGGGGATGACCTCGCAGTGGAAATTCGGGATATGCCTGCAGCCGGAGGCCTGATTGGCCCTGGATACGCAAATATTGGCCCGGGTGGATCCCGTGAGCCATCTTTCCGTGAGAATCCGCAGCATCCGGACCGGGGTCGGCTGGTCTTGATGAAAGGACCAGCCATGGATCGTGTATATCACCGGGATTCCCAGGGACCTGGCCGGAAAAATCAGGTTGGAAGCGGCCCTGCTTCCATGTACATGAACCAGCCGGATCCCTTCGGATCGCAACAGCTTTTTTACTGCGGAATAAACCCGGGGGTCAAATGCCCTGGTGGAGGGGATCACGGTCACCGGGACCTCCATGAAACGGAACTGCTCCACCATTTGGCCCCCGGTGAAGGAAAGCACCTGGGGCCTGAACCGGTCGGGGTCCAGGTGGGTGACCAGTCCCAGGACATGACTTTCTCCGCCGCCGACAGTCCCCTGGCGAATGGCCTCCAGGACCCGAAGCGGTTCCCTGCCCGAAATTTTGATCCGGGAGGGGGATGGCTTTAATTCCAGATCGGCTTGGATTTCCATGTCATCACGAGGCCTTTTTCACCGCCCAGCCGTCGGGCAGCTTTTCGGTGATTTCGATATTTCCAAATTCCTGGCTTTTGCGGGCCCCGGTCTTTTTAGCCCAGGCGGCCATCCGGGCAATTCCCTCCTCCAGGCTGACCCCGGATCCCGGACCGAACACCTTCCTGGCCCTGCCATGATCGGAATAGGCGTGCTGGACCTCGTTTCGGGCGCCCAGATGATGGATCCGGGGTTCGGCCCCGAAAGCCCTGGACACCACCTTTGCAAGCTGGTTGACTGTGTAGGGTTCGTCCGCCCCGATATTGAAAACCTGGTTATAGGCAGCAGGAAGGGAAACGGATTTGCAGATGGGAATGGCCACGTCGTCGATATAGCTGAACGCCCTGGTCTGGGTACCGTCCCCGAAAACCGTCAGCGGGAGGCCCTGCATGATCTGGTTCATGAAAATTCCGATCACATTGCGGTATTTGTCTCCAATGTTCTGGTTCTCTCCATACACATTATGAGGCCTGAAAATCACATAGTCCAGGCCAAACATTTCATGGGCTGCCCTCAGGTCCAGCTCCACGGCATATTTGGAAATCCCGTAAGGGTCTTCGGGCCGTGGGGTCATTTCCTCCGTCATGGGAAGCTGCCCCGGCCCGTAGACGGCAATGGAGGAGGTGAATACCATGCATTTGACCTTGTGCCGGACCGATTCGTTGATCAGGTTGACGCTCCCCACCAGGTTATTGGTATAATTGAACCTGCGAATGAAATGGGAAAGCCCTTCCGCCGCGTAAGCTGCCAGGTGGTAAACATAATCGAAATGGTGCTCGTTGAACAGGGCTTCCAGAAGCCTGTGGTCTGTGACAGAGCCCCGGATCAAAGAAGCTCCCTGCGGAATATGGTCCTCAAAACCCCCGCTGAGGTCATCCAGGGCGATGACCCTTTGCCCGGAAGCCAGACAATGCCTCACGACGTGGGACCCGATGAATCCCGCCCCCCCTGTGACCAGCGATGTGGACATAATTTAAATTTGAATTCAGACCGGCGAATGCCGGGACATCCTGAAACTTTCAAGGGCTCCGCGGAAAAAGGACCTGAGATGCCCGAACTCGCGGCTGAAGGTGTAAGCCAGCGTGGTTTTAGGAACCGTAAATAACGTAAAAAAAGCCAGGAATACAAAGAATTGCAACCTGGTACTGTTGCGCCGCATGTAAAGAATCCGGTTCCGGGTATGGTAAAACACCTTGATGGCGCTTTTGCTACCCATGGTGATGGATTCCTTATGGAAGATCAGTCCGGAGGGCTGGTAATAGATCTGATAACCGGCCTTGCGGATCCTGGTGGACCAGTCCCATTCCTCATAATAAATGAAGAAGTTCTCCGGGAACATCCCCACCTTATCGATCACTTCCTTTTTGACCATCATCGCGCAGCCGTGCGCGCCGAAAGTCACCCGGGCCACATCATGCTGGCCATTGTCTGTCTCGAGGTTTCCGATGGCAGTCGTCCTTCCGGTGAATACGTTGATGGGATTGAAGCCGGCGTACTGGATGATCCCGGGTTGCTGGAAGTACCGGATTTTCGGGCAGGTCACCCCGATCCGGTCATTGGTTGCGAAGGGTTCCAGAAGCACGGTGATCAGGTCCGGGGTCATTTCGGTGTCATTGTTCACAATGAACATGAAGCGGCCCCTGGCATGACGCATGCCCCAGTTGTTCCCTCCCGTAAATCCCAGATTCCGGTCGCTGATCAGCAGGCGCACCTGATTATAGTTGCCTTCCAGGATCCTTGACGTGGGATCTACCGTGGAGGCCATATCGCAAACCAGGATCTCGTAGTTGGGATAACTGAGGTGTCTCGCAGATTCAAGAAATGCACAGGTGATGTCGGTCTGGTTGTAGTTCAGGGTTATGATGGAGACCAGAGGAAGGTTTTCCATTGCCATCCATTCAGTAGTTGAGGGAAATTGAAGATGGTTCAGAATCAGACATTCTCAGTCTGGATCAGCGCGGATGGCGTGTGGAACATGATCCATATATCATAAAGGAACGAACGCTTTTTGGCGTAAACGATATCCAGGTTGATCCGTTCGTGAATGGACATGTCCTTGCGTCCCCGCTTGCGAATCTGCCAAAGACCTGTAATCCCCGCGGGGGCCAGGAACCTTTCGGCCCATTTGTCCGTCGTCAGGGTGGCCGCTTCATAAAGGGGAAGGGGCCGGTTACCGACCAGGGACATATCCCCCATGATCACGTTGAAGAGCTGGGGAATTTCGTCGAGGCTGGTTTTGCGTAGCAAGGCGCCGATCCGCGTGATCCGGGGATCGTTGGGAACTTTGTAGAATATGGGCCCTGTGCCCAGGTCAGCATCTCCATATTGGTTCAGGTGGGACAGCTGATCGAGCCTGGAATCGGCCCCCACCACCATGGTCCTGAACTTGATGAATTTGAACACCCGGTATGCCGTACCGGCCCGGAGGGCCCGGTAAAAGACCGGTCCCCGGGATTCCAGCCGGATCACCAGAGCGATCAGGATCATGAGCGGGGCCAGCACCAGAATCGCGATCGAAGCGATCAGGACATCGAATATTCTTTTGGTCAGGAATTCGAAGCTGAAGGGAATCCGCAAGGGTTTTCTATCCTGGCGGGGTTCCCCGGCATTGGCCCGAAGGCTTTTGAATTTCTTGAGAAAACGGATCTTATCTACGATGTCCCGGGGGCGGGTATTGCTACCGATGATGTCATCCACCCCGCCGATCCTGCGCACTTTTTCGCAGACCTGCGGATTGGGGTGGTTGCAAAAGGCCAGGAAGGGAATATACCGGAACTCAGCCATGCATTGCAGAAAATCCATCAGTTTGCGGACTTCGGATTCCCTGAAGGAAGCATCGCAGACGATCACATCTGGAAGCAGTCCATGTCCGTAAAGCAGGCGGATCAAAAGGTTCTCGCAACTGGCCGGATGTTCCGCAGTGACTCCTGCGTATCCCGCCTCCAGCAGGCTGCTGCCAAGTGTGGCCGAAGCTTTCCCGACAAACAAAGACAGTTTATGGGCCGGACCTTGATGTCCTTCGGCCGTTGCTGTTTTTTGTTCTTCGTATAAGGTATTGGAAGTAATGGTTC
The DNA here is from genome assembly GCA_025451655.1 of Chitinophagaceae bacterium. GTDB lineage: Bacteria > Bacteroidota > Bacteroidia > Chitinophagales > Chitinophagaceae > JANWKA01. The sequence goes on from JANWKA010000124.1 coordinate 7,188, forward strand.
GGATCATAATTTCATTTTGGGGATTGCAAATTTCAGGCCATCAGGAATTTTTTGGCGTGAATTGCTTGATCAGGGCATTATCATCTTTTGTCGCCAGGGCCTGGCGGATGGCATCCATCAGCCGGGTCGGATTGAACGGCTTGACCAGGAAAGCGGCCACCCCAAACTCTTCGCATTTTCCTTTCATGTCCTCGGAATAGGAACCAGACAGGACAATAATGGGGATATCCCCGTATATGCCGCTGCTGGTCAGGTTCCGGATCAGGTCCCAGCCATCTATGTTGGGCATTTGCAGGTCGGAAATGATGATATCAGGCTTGTTGCCCTGGGAAAGCCAGTACATGGCCTCAAACCCGTCAGAAGCAGTCACCACGTTATAATACTTGCTCACAATAGTCTCCAGGAGATATCGTATGGGCTTGCTGTCGTCAATGATGAGTATATTCTTCTTCATCTGGTAATTAGTTAATCGGGGTTTTGGGGTAATTCAAGGCCGTGTGCTGAAAAACCGCTCCTGAAAATCGCTTCCTTTGAATTGCTGCTGATCACCTCTGCGTTTTTTTATTATGAGTTAAAATTAGTCCAAACCCCAGGCGGCCGGGGGCCAACTTGGTAAACGCATCGAAAATCCTCGGGAACGCTTTAATCCTTTGGCCCACCCCTGCTGATCATCCCCGATAAATGTCCCTTCCTCAATGTTTTATCTCCCGGTCCTATTCAAAATTTAATCCGGGTCCTGGATGACGGAGCGGGCTCCGAAACCGGTATTTTTTTTCCCATTTTGAAGGGAACCACCCGGAATTCTGTGGAATCCTGTACCCCAGTCCCTGATCGCCAGAGCATTAGCAGGCGGTCTGAAGCCTCCAATGCAATACTTTTGCTCCAATCCGGCACCGATGCACCTGGTTTCCCTGATATTTTGGATAGCCCTGCTCCTGATCCTCTATACCTACCTGGGCTATGGCTTCCTGGTGACGATTCTTGCAGGCCTCAGGTCCCTTCTGGCCCGGCCCCGGAGCGCCGCCGGGGAATTCAAACCAGCGGTCACTCTCGTGATCGCCGCCTACAATGAAGCGGAATACATGGGGGCGAAAATCCGGAATTGCCTGGAGCTGGATTACCCTGCCAGCCTGCTCCGGATCCTTTTCGTAACCGACGGGTCCACGGATTCCACCCCGGAGCTGGTGCAGGCCCAGCCCCGGCTGAACCTCCTGCACCAGGCCGCCAGGCTGGGAAAGACCGCTGCCCTGAACCGCGCCATGGAACAGGTGGATACGCCCCTGGTCATCTTTTCGGATGCCAATACCCTGCTCAACCCGCAGGCCGTCCGCCTCATCGTGCGCCATTACCAGGACCCCGGGGTGGGCGGAGTGGCTGGCGAGAAAAAGGTGGTGGGGCCGGAAACCCGCACCGGGGCGGGTTCCGGCGAAGGCCTCTACTGGAAATATGAATCCTGGCTGAAGCAGATGGATTCCCGGGTAGGGTCCGTGGTCGGGGCGGCAGGGGAATTATTCAGCATCCGCACCTCCCTTTTTGAGCCGGTTGCCCCGGGCACCATCCTGGATGATTTTGTCATTTCCCTCCGGGTGGCCGTCCGCGGATACCGCATCGCCTATGAGCCGCAGGCCTTTGCCCTGGAAGCCCCGTCAGCCTCCATTCGGGAGGAGCAAAAACGGAAAGTCCGGATCGCGGCAGGCGGATTCCAGGCCATGTGGATGCTGAAAGACCTCTTCGTGATTTACCGGCACCCGATGCTTTCCTTCCAGTACATTTCGCACCGGGTGCTGCGCTGGACACTGACCCCAATCGCCCTCCCCGTAGCCCTGCTTTGCAATATCATCCTCGCAGCCGGAAGACCCGGACCGGTATATGACTGGCTCCTGGCCCTCCAGCTGGCTTTTTACTGGATTTCCATTGCGGGAGGATATCTCGCCGGAAGGAGCATCCGAAACCGGTTTTTATTCGTTCCCTATTATTTTTTATTCATGAATTATTCGGTTTACCTTGGATTTTTCAGATTTTTGCGGGGGCGCCAGACCGTTATCTGGGAAAAGGCGGCCCGGGAGAAAACGCTTCCGGCATCCCCTGACCCAAATCCCTGATGGAGTTGAACCCGAATCCCCAAAGATTGCATGGAATGGATGCCCTGAGGGCGGTGGCCATGCTCGCCGGGATTTTCCTCCATGGAACGATTTCCTACAAGATCCGCCACGATCCGCTCACCTGGCCCACCGACCCGATTTATCACCGGATCGGATATGATTATCTCTATTTGTGGATCCATAATTTCAGGATGCAGCTTTTTTACCTTGTCGCAGGGTTCTTCGCGCGTTTCCTGTATTACAAGATCGGGGAAAAACCCTTCATCATCCACCGGATCCGCAGGATCCTGGTTCCCTTCATCCTGAGCCTGATTTTTCTGCTTCCCTTCTCCATCGCACCCTTCCTTTATTACCGGTTCATGAACGGCCCGCATCCGGTCCACCAGGTCCTGGTGCATCTCATGCACTGGAACGGGATGGCCCATTTCTGGTTCCTGTATTACCTGCTGATTTTTTACGTGGTCATGCTGGCTTCGATCCATCTGGTTCCCGCTTCCTGGAGAACCGCGCTGGTGAATCGTTCCCGGGCGCTGAACCTTTCCAGGGCCGGGCTGGTCCTGCTCCTTTCCATCCCCGTCGCAGCCATTTTATTCCTTTTCAATACGCCCATGGTGGAAGTGTATACCGGGATCTTTCCGAAGGTCCCCTTCCTCATCTATTACGGATTCTTTTTCGCAACCGGATGGGTCCTTCATATCCAGATGGATAGGCTCCCGGATACCGGGAAGATGGCCTGGCCATTCCTGATCCTGGGCACCCTGCTCACCTGGCCCATGCTGAACCTGATCTATAACCAGGCCTTGCTTCAGGCCGAAATGGGCTGGAGTTATTTCCTCCTGGTCAGGGCCCTTGGGGCCGTCCAGACCATCCTGCTGGTCTTTGGAACCCTGGGTCTGTTCATGCGCTTTTTCCGGGAAGAAAGCAGGGTTCTGCGCTATATATCGGATTCCTCCTATTGGCTTTACCTGATCCATATGGGTTTTATCGCCTCCATGCAGATCCTCCTTTTCAAAAGTGCTGTCCCGGGATCCCTCCGTTTCTGGATCGTCATGACCGTATCCCTGGGCCTTTCCTTTGCAAGTTATGAGGGGCTGATTCGCTACACCCGGGTGGGGGAAATGTTACACGGAAAAAGAAAAAGACGGATCCGGGCCGCGGCGGAAACCATTCCTTCCCCCTGATTTTTTTTGCCCCGAAAAATGGATATGAGGAATTTATATCCAGAATGTTATGAATAGGTAACCGGAAATATTCCAGCGCCTAACGGATTCGGTTTCATTTTCCGCCGGTTTTACCCAGGGAGACCCTGCGTTTACCAAGATTTTCCCATGTTTCACCAAGTTGGCCCAAGTCGGGTATTGCTTTGGTCTACTTTTAGCACTTGTTCACCATTAAAAAACCGTGAACCGCCGGTGCCCGAATCATCAAATCACCGGTGAATACCAGAAAAAATAACCATCATATGAAAAAAATCTACTGTCTGGTTGTCCTCGCCGTGTTTGGATTCACCCCCGTTTTACATGCCCAGCAGCAATCCGTATTGAACCCCAACGATCCTATTGTCATTTACAATAAGAACAACCCGCCCACTCCCCCACCCTACGGAACCATCGCCAAATGGGTGAAGACCACGGATTTGAGCTGGAACACGACCATGTTCAAATGCTATTACTTTGAAGGGATGGCATTCCGGCTCATGTACCCGCTCTCCTACCAGCCGAATGTCAACGACGGGAAGCAATACCCCATGATGATTTTCCTCCATGGTATCGGGGAAAAAGGTGTGGTGACGGATAACGAACTGCAGCTGGCCCATTGCGCCCAGGCGATCGTCAAGGCGGTAGACACCGGATCCTTCGACGGTTATGTGCTTTTCCCCCAATCCGTAAACGGATACTGGGGTGGCTTTGCTCCCCTGAACCAGCTGATTTCCTACATGGTCCAGTACAACAAGGTGGACATCAACCGGATCAGCCTCAGTGGTCTTTCCGAAGGAGGCCAGGGTGACTGGGATTATATTTATCAATTCCCTACGATCATCGCAGACGGGGAACCGATCAGCGCGGCATCCCTGGGGTATATTCAACGGGACAGCGTTTACAAGTACATCCCCCTCTGGCTTTCCCAGGGTGGAAGGGACACCAGTCCGGATTCCGGAACCGCAAGGGTCTTCGTGGATTCCCTGCTGGGTGCCGGCGGAAACATTACCTACAGCCTCTACCCCACCCTGGGTCATAATGTATGGGATATCCATTACACCAACCCCGGGATCTACCCCTTTTTCCTGGCCGGAAACAAAACCGAGCCTGCCGTGCTTTATGAAAGAAGCATGTTTTGTCCCGGGGATTCCATTTCGGTTACCCTGGGCCTGACCAACGGCTTTTCCGGCTACCAGTGGTCCAAAAACGGGGTGGTCATCCCCGGTGCGAATTCCAATACCCTGCATGTTACCTCCACCGGCACCTACGCTGCCAGCATAGAAAGAGGCACCACCTGGTCATACTGGTCTCCCAACCCCATCGTGGTTGGATACAGCAGCGTCACCCTGACCCCGGGGATCACTCCCCTGGGCACCAGCGATTATTTGCCTTCCCCGGACGGAGACAGCGTGATCCTCACCGAACCCTCCGGTTATGCCACTTACCAGTGGTTCCAGACCGGCAGCAATACCGTTCTGGGTAACCAGCAAACCTTCACCACCAGGAATATCGGCTCCTATCAGGCCGAAGTGACCCAGCGTTTTGGATGCACCAGTGCCAAATCCGATTCCTTCCTGGTCATCAACGCCTCCGCTGGCAATGGCCCCTCCGCTCCCTCCAGCCTGACCGGCTATGCGCCGACCCAAACTACCATCCAGCTCAACTGGGTCCGCAATCCCAATCCTCCTTTCGCGGAGACCGGGTTTGAAGTTTACCGGAGTTCAGTCAGCGCCAACGGGCCCTTCAGCCTGGTTACGATTGTTCCCGCCGACACCGTGAATTATCTCGATAAAGGCCTGGCCACGAGCACCACCTATTATTATATGGTCCGGGCCATCAATGCTTCGGCCGCCTCCCCCGCCACCAGCGTGGACAGCATCGTGACCCTGGTGGATAATATTCCCCCGACTGCCCCGACCAATCTCAGGGTCGGAGCCACCACCCGCAATTCCGTTTCCCTGTACTGGAATGCGGCCACCGACAATATCGGGGTGACCAAATACGATATTTATATCAACGGGCATAAATCTTATTCCACTCCTGCCCCCGCCACATCCTTCACCGTATTCGGACTGACCTACCAGTCTGTATATACCTTCACGGTGAAAGCACGGGATCTGGCTGGCAATACGTCAGTGGCCAGCAACCAGGTGACTGCGGCCGCCGTGCTGAACGGTCTTTCATACAGCTATTACAAGGCCCCCTGGTCCTGGAGCGTGACCCCCTATTTCGATACCCTGACCCCGGTTCGGTCCGGAGTGACCAATAACGTGAACCTGAACCCTGCCGATACCACCGCCAATTTCGGATTCCTTTGGCAGGGGTATATCCGGATCCCCGTGAGCGACACCTTCACCTTCGCCACGAGTTCCGATGACGGAAGCCTGCTCTACCTGATCGGAGGCACCGCAGCCTACCTTCCCGGCGATTCCATTATGGTGAATAATGATGGTGCCCATGCCGACCAGCGCAGGAGCGCCAAAATTTACCTGAAGGCCGGGTTGTACCCGATCATCACCAGCTATTTCCAGGCCGGCGGAGGTTATGTTGACACCCTCCTTTGGTCCAGCAAGGCCATGGGGATCAATTCCCTCACCCCGGTGCCGGATTCCGTGTTCCGCGATAATTTCAACCTGCCAGGAACTCCCCCCGCTGCCGTAACCCGGCTGACGGCCACCCCGGTGTCTTACCGCCAGATCAACCTGCAATGGGGCTATACGAACAATACCCAGACCGGTTTTGAGATCTACCGCTCCAACAGCCTTGTGGGCCCATATACCATCATGGCTACCCTGAATAACCCGGCCGCCACCGGATTTTCAGATACCACGGTTGCACCCAACACCGAATATCATTATAAAGTTCAGGCCATCAACAAATACGGAGGTTCTGGCTTTGGCGGACTGAGCTGGGGTTATTACCCTGGCGCGTTCAGTTCCCTGCCTCCATTTTCGAGCCTGACCCCGTCTTTGACCGGCAATATCAATAACTATAACCTGAGCGTGAGCCCGAGCCAGGTCAATTACGCCCTCCTGTTCACCGGGACAATCATGATTCCAACCTCCGGAAGCTATACTTTCTCCACCACCTCGGATGACGGAAGCGCCCTCTGGATGGATTCCATGACCCTTTCTTCAGAAGTCGTGAACAATAATTTCCTGCAGAGCCCGACCACCAGGTCCGGGACCATTAACCTCAGCGCCGGCCCCCATACCATATATGTGGGTTATTTCCAGGCCGGAGGCGGGGAAGCCCTCAGCGTAGCCTGGGCCGGACCCGGATTCACCTCCCAGCCGATCCCGGATTCTTCCCTGAATGCCCAGGATGACAGCGCCCTGTCCCTGCACTTACCTCCGGTTCCCTCATCCCCTTACCGGCTCCAGGTGAGAACCCTCAGCTTCAACCAGATATCCGTCAAGTTCCTGGATACCTCATCCACCGCCACGGAGCTGGACCTTTATCGTTCGGTCGGAAACAATAGCAGTTTCGTATTTTATAAATCCCTGAAAGTGACCCAGGGCACCAACCTTTATTCCGACAGCGGACTCCTTTCCAACACCGTTTATTATTACGAGGTCGCCGCCAAAAATATCGGAGGGCTGAGCCCCTTCTCCAACCAGGCTTCGGCCAAGACCTCGGATAATTCCCCGAGCCTGGATTTCATTGCCAACTATACCATGAAATACGGTACCCAGCTGATCGTTCCGCTGTCCTGTATGAACCCGGAAAACAGCAACATCACCCTGAGTTCCCCCAACCTGCCCATTTTTGGCACCCTGAAGGATAACGGAAACGGTACCGGATCCCTCCAGTTCGCACCTGCCCAGAACCAGACTGGCAATTACAAGATTACGGTCACAGATATGGACCAATACGGAAGCTCAAGCTCCCAGACCTTCAGCCTGGTGGTGAACAGCGACAATCCCCCGGTGATCACCCAGCCCTCCAATCTGACCCTGAATGAGAATGCCTCTGCCTTGGATACCATCCTGGTTTCCGATCTGAACCCCGGCGATTCCCTCACCTGGACGATCAACGGCCTGCCTTCCTTTGGCACCGTGCTGGGCACGAGCACCAGCATGGCAGTGATCAGCCTCAGCCCCGGATACACCGATGCAGGAAACTACCCGGTTCAGGTGACTGTCACCGACAAACAGGGCGGTACCAACACCCAGTATTTCAGTGTCACGGTGAACGCGGTCAATCCGAACCGGTCCATTGATGTGGACTTCAGTCCGGGATATACCTATAAAGCTCCCCTGCCCTGGAACAGCACAGACACCATTCCGGCCCAGGGATATACATTCCCGAACCTGGTGGATAACCAGGACTCCGCCACGACTATCGGCATCCAGATCACCTCGGCCTGGCAGGCCCTGGGCAATGGGACCAACACGTTTGGAATGAACACGGGCAATAACTCGGGGATTTATCCCGACATCGTGGAGGAAACGGCCTATTACACCACTTCAACGCCCCAGAGCCTGAAGATCTATGGCCTCAATACCGCATTCACCTATAACATCACCCTTTTTGGAAGCCGCAACGCCGCTGACAACCGCACCACCCTGTATACCATCGGGTCGGTGACCGACAGCCTCAACGCGGCAGGAAATATCAACAACACCGTAACCTTCAACCGGGTGCAACCTGATTCAACGGGCGCGATCAACCTTTCGATCGTGGCCAGCACCCAGTCGCCATATGGTTATCTCAACGCCATGGTGATCCAGTCCAATTTCGACAATGGGAAGGCCCCGGCAGCTCCCAGGAACCTTACAGGTGCCCTGGATCCTAAAGGCGGGGTGGATCTCAGCTGGTCTGCAGTGGCATTCAATGCCCTTTCCTACCAGGTTTACCGGGCCACCACGATCACAGGCCCCTATACCCTGATCAACCCGGGCGCCTCCAACCCGAACCAGAACAGCTACTATGACAGCAACACCCAGGTGGCCACAGAATATTATTACACCGTCGGTGCGAGCAACAGTCACGGAAATTCCCTGAATTCAGATACGATCGCCGTCATTGCCCCGCATAACCAGCCGAAGATCGCCCCGCTGGCGGTCCTGGTAAACGCCGACACCACGACGCTGATCCAGGTTTCCGCAACCGGGGATCCCGCTGACACCTTCCACCTTTCCGCGGTGAATCTGCCCGCTTTCGCCAGCTTCGTGGATTCCGGGGACGGACAGGGGACCATCATTCTGTCCCCCACCGGCAGCAATATCGGAACCTACTACAACGATTCCATCAAGGTGACGGATTCCTTCGGCGGCTCCAATTCCCAGGCTTTCACGATCCGGGTGAAGAGCGAGAGCTATACCTCCACCTATGTTAACTTCACCGTGAACGGGATGGTCGTCGGGTTCCCCTGGAACAATTTCGTCCAGAACATCAATGCCGGGGCAACCCTACCCCTCACCGATGAGCTCGGCCATACCGGCGCTACCCTGACCCTGCCCAACAGCTGGGCCGGCTTCAACAACCTGGGGGTCAATACCGGAAATAATTCCGGGGCTTTCCCTGACAGCGTGATCTCGACCGCCTATTATACCAGTGCGACATCTTCCGGTCCGAACCAGATCACCGTGACCGGGCTTGCCCAGGACAGCCTGTACAACTTCGTGTTCTTCGGATCCCGCACCGGGGTTACCGACAACCGGGTCACTTATTATAGTATCGGC
>JANWKA010000125.1 GCA_025451655.1 Chitinophagaceae bacterium
ATCGTTTGAGAAATCCTTCCAATGACTGTCCCGGTCTGCCTTATTTTCAAAGGTGGTCATATACATCAGGTTGGGCATCCTTGCGCCACTCAACACCTCTCCGTAAAACACCGCGTTGAAATGGAGCCTTTTGAAAATCGAAACCTCTCCTCCCTTGTTGAACATCTCCAGCTTATTCAGGTTATAGTTTTCTCCAGAGTTTTCGTAGCTGCGTAGTTCATATACCCGGTCCCTTTTGGGAGCGGTCAGGGAAGGAACCCGGATCCCGGGCATTTTGGGAAAGGCCCTGAGCAGGATGACTTCCATCCGGGTATAGGCCGGGTTATTATAGGAAGCATCCAGGTAAGGGGCTCCGTCGGCCAGATATTGTTTGTCCTTCCGTAACCTCCCGGGAAGGGATTCGAAGGCTGAAAAACCGCTGAAGGGGATCAGCTCATAGATCCTGAAATCCGAATCCACCGGGCTGACCGGCTCCATCACCCCCACCGGCCGGATCCCCAGGCGGTGCAGGGCGGGCAATTCCGCCGATTCCAGGTAATGCTCCGTGATCTGGCGCTGGGCGTCAGTCCGGATATGATAAACCTTGATTTCAAAAAGGAGCCTGCCTTCTTGCTGGGCGCTCAATTGAAGCCAAAGGAGGGAAAACAGGACCGAAAACAGGAACGTGGGAACAGGTCCGGAACGGAAACGGGTAGTATACATATCAGGAATTTGTGAATTGGCCCCGGGCCGCCCGGGTCATCAAATTTACCAATCCCAGGGGACCCTGCCCGGGCTATTACAGGAGGGGTTCCAACAGGGTTCCATCCGGGTATAATTAATTGATCATAAGTGGATTGCGATAAATCAGGGGTCCGGTTAAGATCCTTTGGCAGTTTTTTTGTATATTTTATCCTTTCCAGTTTGATTTCAGGAGAGTTTTGCCATCAGCATTTCAAACTCATTTTATGAGAAAGGTTGCAGATATTCTGGCGCGCAAGGGAAATCAGGTCATATCAGTCAGTCCGGAAATCCCGGTGATCGAAGCCCTCCGGATCATGGCGGACAAGAACATCGGTTCCGTAGCCGTGGTTTACCAGGACCAATGGCTGGGTCTGGTTACCGAAAGGGATTATGCCCGCAAGGTGGTGCTCAGGGGGAAATCCTCCTCCCAGCTTTCGGCTTCGGATATCATGACCACCTCCCTGCCCAGGGTGGATCCCGACCATTCCATGGAGGATTGCATGCGCCTCATGTCAGAACAAAATATCCGTTACCTCCCTGTTTTTGAAAATGAAAGGCTTTGCGGGCTGGTTTCCATCAACGATGTGATCCGCGAAACGATTCAATACCAGCAGGAGACCATCGAACAGCTGCACAGCTATATTCATTCCTGAATACCCGGGTTCAGGTTCCAGGAATTCTCCGTCGCCGGCTCCCGGTTCATCGAACTGTCGGTCGCAGGGAAAGGGTCTCCGAAGGGATTTTGTGCAGGAACTGAAAGACTGGTGTCCTGGTCCGTCAGGAACCTTTTGGAGGGTTCCTCCGGGAGGAAGGGTGTGCCATAAAGAAATGTATTTCCGGCATGGGACCCATAGGGGGACGAAAACAAAAGCTCGTTTCCTGATTTTACGGATTCCTGCCTGGGAACCAGCCTGGCGGAATCGAGGCCCCTGATCACGGCAAGGGGATCGGGGCCGCGCAGGTCAAGCTCCGGATTGATGACCACTCCAAGGGTATTCTCCGGTTCAAAACCATTCACCAGGGGGGTCGCAGAGATTCCGGAATGGAACATGGAGGCCCTGCCCTGGATTTCCAGGTAATCCTGGGCCATCAGGGAGCTTTTTGAATTGATCGGCATGGAAAAGGGAGTGGAGAGCCGGATATTGAAATCCGGCAGGGATAATGCCGGGTAAGCGCCATTCGCATTTTCCCGGACCAGGTTGCGGTCACCGGAAAGGTCCTGCCCGGTTGAGGAAAGGGAAAACAGCAATGCAGCCGTTAGGGCTAACCCTGAAAAACCAAATCTTCCCATGGGGTAAAAATACGCCTTTCGGCCCTAAACGGGTCCGGAGGGGAGTTCTGGTTTTTCGGCGATCCCCAGTTTTTCAATGGCGCGCTGGGCGGCGATCTGGCTCGCGTCCTTTTTATTATATGCTTTACCGGAGCAAAGGACTTTCCCGTTGATCACCGCACCTACAGTAAAAAGCCTTCTCCCTCCTTCGATCTGTTCCTCCAGGAGCTCAAATTCAAGGTGTTTACCCTGCTTGTTGGCCCATCCGTAGAGTTTGTTCTTGTAATTCATTTCCACCCCTTCCAGGATTTCCAGGTCGATATAGGGCAGGATGATCTGCCTGAACACGAACCGTTTGGTCCTCCGGTACCCCTTGTCCAGGTATACAGCACCCACCAGGGCCTCCAGGGCATTGCCAAAGATCTGGCTCACTTTCAGGAAGCTGTTGTAGCGGTCATAGATGGTTAGCTTGCGGAAGCCCATCTTGATGGCGATGTCGTTGAGCTGCTGGCGGTTAACAATCTTGGAACGCATCTCGGTAAGGTACCCTTCCGGCCGGTAGGGGTATTTCCGGAACAGGAAGTCGCCGATGATGGCCCCCAGAATTGCATCACCGAGGTATTCCAGCCTTTCATTGTTATCGTCAGTCTTTCCTTTTCCCGACCGGTGGCTCAGGGCCATTTCATAAACCGAAATGTTTCCCGGTTCAAAACCCAGCAGGTTCCTCAGGTCCTTGTGCAAGGGGGTCTTCCGGGAAAAAAGCCGGAGCAATCTGAATCTGCTGGATCCTTGCACGGTTCAGGCCTCGTATTTTTTAAATATGACCGAAGCGTTATGTCCTCCAAAACCAAAGGTGTTGCTCAGGGCCGCCCCGATCTTTCGGGGCTGCGACTTGTTGAAGGTGAAATTCAGCCGGGGGTCGAAAAGGGGGTCGTTTGTGAAATGGTTGATGGTCGGGGGAACCAGGTCATGATTGATCGCCAGGATGCAGGCGATGGCCTCCACTGCTCCGGCGGCACCGAGCAGGTGGCCGGTCATGGATTTGGTGGAACTGATATTGAGCCGGTAGGCTGCCTCCCCGAATACCTGCTGGATGGCTTTCACTTCTGCGATATCCCCCAGGGGGGTGGAAGTTCCGTGCACATTGATGTAATCGATGTCCCCGGGAAGCAGCCTGGCATTCTTCAGCACTTTCTGCATCACATGGAGGGCTCCGAGCCCCTCTGGATGCGGGGCGGTGATATGGTAAGCGTCCGCCGAGGCGGCTCCTCCGGATAGCTCGGCGTAAATGCGGGCTCCCCGGTTCAGGGCATGTCCCAGTTCCTCCAGGATCAGGGCTCCCGCCCCTTCTCCCATCACAAAGCCATCCCGGTCCAGATCGAACGGCCTGGAGGCCGTTGCCGGGTCTTCGTTGCGCTCCGAAAGGGCTTTCATGGCATTGAATCCCCCGACTCCTGCCTCATTGATCACGCTTTCCGAGCCCCCGGCGATGAACAGGTCTGCCATGTCCTGGCGGATATAGCTCAGGGCGTCGATCAGGGCGTTGGTTGAGGAGGCGCAGGCCGAAACTGTGGCGAAATTCGGTCCCCGGAATCCATACCTCATGGAAATATGGCCTGCGGCGATATCCAGGATCATCCTGGGGATAAAGAAGGGGTTGAAATGCGGGGTGCCATCTCCGGTGTAGAACGCCTTGAGTTCTTCACAAAGAGAAGTAAGGCCCCCGATTCCGGAGGCCCAGATGACACCTACCCGGTCCACGTCCACCGTGGCCCGGTCGATCCGGGCGTCGCGCACCGCCTCGTCCGCCGCTATGAGGGCAGTCTGGGAGAATCGGTCGATCTTCCGGACTTCCTTGCGGTCGAGGTAGGTATAAGGATCGAAATCCTTAAGCTCGCAGGCGAATTTGGTCTTGAATTTACTGCTGTCGAAGAAGGTGATATAGTCGGACCCTGATTTTCCTTCTTTCATCCCCTCCCAGGATTGGGACAAACTATTACCGAGCGGTGTAAGTGCTCCCATTCCGGTTACCACAACGCGTCTCAATTCCATTAATCGGGAGGGGGTTGGTGAGGGTAATTATTTTACATGCTCTTCGAGATAGGCGATGGCCTGGCCGACCGTAGTGATGGTTTCAGCCTGTTCGTCAGGGATGGAAATATTAAACTCCTTTTCAAATTCCATGATCAGCTCCACCGTATCCAGGGAATCCGCTCCAAGATCATTGGTGAAACTCGCTTCCGGAGTGACCTCAGCCTCATCCACGCCTAATTTGTCAATGATGATCTTTTTAACTCTAGATGCAATGTCCGACATAATTTTAAATGTTTAGGTTTAACTTGAGTGCAAAAATATAATTTTTATTGATACAAGGCCTTTTTACCTAAAATGCCCTCCAGTCCTGATCCCGGCCCGGTGATCCGGACCCCTCTCGACCCGCCCATTTAGGGAAATTGCCACCCATATAATTTTAATGGGCTCCAATGCCACTCTAATGGGCCTTTCCTATCTTTGTAGGCTCTTAAAATCCGCTGGAATGATCCAGGCCGGGGAAAAAAACATCATTTCGACTCCATTCGATTGTTCTTTGGGTCTTTTGGTGAAATCCACGTCAAATGAAGAAAAATAGTATTGCCAGGGTGGTCGTGATTGTCCTGATCCTGATCATAGCCGTGGCCCTGGCATTCAACAAGCGGTCCAAGGACCAAAAAGCCCAAAAGGAGGTTGCGATGTCGGCAGGGGGCCCCAGGTACCTGCTGCTGGATGTGTTTGTTGCCCGGCCGGTCCCGGTCACCAATACGATCAGCGCTACCGGAAGCCTGATGGGCAATGAGGCAGTGGATCTTCAGCCCCAGGCCGGCGGGATGGTGACCGGGATCAATTTCCAGGAAGGGAGTTTTGTACACAAGGGACAGGTGCTGGTCTCCCTGTTTGATGCTGATTTGAAAGCCCAGCTTGAAAAATCCCAAATGGCCCTTCAGCTCTCCTCCCTCACCCTGCAGCGGGAGGAAAAGCTACTTTCCGTGAACGGGGTGAGCCAGCAGGATGTGGACAATGCCCGCAATGCGGTCCAGTCCAACCAGGCCGATATCGACAATATTAAAGCACAGATCTCCAGGACCCAGATTTCCGCCCCGTTTTCCGGGATCATCGGGTTGCGCAACATCAGCGTCGGGGCCACCGTGCAACCCACCACGGTCATCGCTTCGCTGAACCAGACCGATCCGCTGAAGATGGATTTTTCAGTCCCTGAAAAATACGGCAACAGCCTGAGGAAGGGGGATACCGTTTCCTTCACGGTCGCCGAAGTCCCGGACCGCAAATTCAAGGGAAGGATCTATGCCATCGAACCGGATATCGATCCGACGACGCGGACCGTCCGGCTGAGGGCCCTGGTGGAAAATCCCGGCGGGGAACTCCACCCGGGGTCATTCGCCGCGGTCCGGCTGGAACTCAAAAACATCCCGAATGCCCTGATGATCCCCACGGAAGCCATCATGCAGACTACCCGGGATAAGCAGGTTGTGGTGATCCGGGATCACAAGGCGAACCTGGTCAACGTGGAAACAGGGGTGGAGAATGCCAACCAGATCCAGATCACCAGGGGCCTAAACCCCTACGATACGGTGGCCATAACGGGCATCATGCAGGTGAAAAACGGGAGCCCGGTTCGTTTTTTGAGCATTCAGTGACCAGGGTCGATCCGGGGTCCGGACCCTGGCCCATTAAACCAACGATCATATGAGCCTGCCTTCCCTTTCACTGAAACGGCCGGTGCTCGCTGTGGTGATGAGTATCATGATCGTCCTTTTCGGAGTGATCGGATACACTTTCCTGGGCGTCCGGGACTACCCTGCCATCGATCCTCCCATCATCAGCGTTTCCACCAATTACACCGGAGCAAACGCCGATGTCATCGAGTCCCAGGTCACCGAACCCCTGGAAAAGGCGATCAACGGGGTGGCTGGGATCCGGTCCATCTCTTCCACCAGCGCCGAAGGGGTCAGCAATATCTCCGTGGAGTTCAACCTCGGCTCCGACCTGGAAACTGCGGCCAATGACGTGCGGGACAAGGTGGGACAGGCCGCCCGACAGCTACCCCCCGACATCGATGCCCCCCCGGTGGTAACGAAGGCTGACGCCAATGCCAGCGCGATCCTGGCCATGACCGTCCAGAGCAATACGCGCAATATCCTCCAGGTGGATGATTACGCCGAGAATGTTTTGGTGGAAAAGCTTCAGACCATCCCCGGGGTGAGCAGCATCCAGGTCTGGGGCCAGAAGCTCTATTCCATGAGGCTCTGGCTGGATCCGGATAAAATGGCAGCCTACGGTCTCACGCCCCAGGACATCCAGTCCGCCCTGAGCCGGGAAAACGTTGAGCTTCCCTCCGGGCAGATCACCGGTAACGAGACCGCACTCACCGTGAGAACCATGGGCCGGCTGACCACGCCGGACCAGTTCAACAACATGATCATCAAGAACCTGGGGGGCAGGGTCATCCATTTTGCAGATATCGGCAATGCCGAACTCGGTGCCGAGAACGAATATACCATCCTGAAGGAAAAGGGGATCCCGATGATCGGACTTGCCCTGGTGCCCCAGCCCGGGGCGAACTATGTGGCGATCTCCGATGAGTTCTACCGGAGGCTGGCCCAGATCCGCAAAGATGTTCCCAAGGACATCCGGCTGGGTATCGTGTTTGACAACAGCACCTATATCCGGCAATCCATCAAGGAGGTGGGCGAGACCCTGGCCATCGCCCTGGGCCTGGTGGTCCTGATCATTTATCTCTTTTTCCGGGACTGGCTCATTGCGCTGAGACCTCTCCTGGACATCCCGGTGTCCCTGATCGGGGCTTTTTTCATCATGTACCTGTTCGGGTTCACGGTGAATATCCTGACCCTCCTGGGCATCGTACTGGCCACCGGGCTCGTAGTGGACGACGGCATCGTGGTGACGGAGAACATCTTCAAAAAGCTGGAGGCCGGGATGCCCCGGATGAAGGCGGCCCGGGAGGGCTCCGAAGAAGTGTTCTTCGCAGTCATTGCCACCTCCATCACCCTGGCCTTCGTATTCCTTCCCATCATCTTCATGCAGGGCTTCGTGGGCAGGCTGTTCCGCGAGTTCGGGATCGTGATCGCGGGGGCGGTCCTGATCTCCGCCTTCGTTTCCCTGACCCTGACCCCGGTGCTGAACCTCAAGTTCACCAGGGCGCATCATTCCAGGTCCCGGTTTTACAATTTCACGGAGCCTTTTTTCAACTGGCTGGAAGTGGGATACAAGAGTTCCCTGAAGAAATTCATGGGCAACCGCTGGATCGCTGTGCTCATTATCGTGATCTGCCTGGGGATCAGCGCCCTGGTTGGGGTCCACCTGAAATCCGAGCTCGCCCCCATGGAGGACCGCAGCCAGTTCCGGATCAGCCTGACAGCCCCTGTGGGAACCTCTTTTGACGCCATGGACCAATACACGGACCAGGTTGTGAAATTCATCATGGATTCCATGCCGGAGCACAATTCCGTCCTGAGCGTCACCGCCCCCTCCTTCAGTGCAGCCGGGGCCACCAACACGGCCTTCATGTACGTCACCTTCATCGATCCGGACAAGCGCAAAAGAAGCCAGCATGAACTGGCCATGTACCTCAACCGCAACCTTCGGGAATTTCCGCAGGGAAGGGGTTATGTAATCGAACCCCAGACCATCCAGGTGGGAAACAAATCAGGCCTCCCGGTCCAGTTCGTCATCGAGAACATCAACCTGGACTCCCTGGAAGCCTATCTCCCGAAATTCCTGGATCTGGCCTATCCCGACCCGGTCTTCGGCGGGGTGGTGGATGTGGATATGAAGCTGAACAACCCGGAGATCCACCTCAACATCAACCGGCCCAAGGCCACGGAGGCGGGGATCTCCGTTTCGGATATTTCCAATACGGTGCAGCTGGCCCTGAGCAACGAACGTTTCGGATATTTCGTGATGAACGGAAAGCAGTATGACGTGGTGGGCGAAGTCTACCGGCGATACCGGGACAAGCCTTCGGATCTTTCCGACCTTTATGTGGGAAGTTCAACCAATCCCGGGCAGCAGCCCATCCAGCTGGACAACCTGGTTTCAGTGCAGGAGACGGCCAGCCCTCCCCAGATCTATCATTACAACCGGTATAAATCCGCGACGGTTTCGGCGAGCCTCGCCCCGGGCAGGACGGTTGGGGAAGGGATTGCCGAAATGCAAAAAATCGGAAGGGAGACCCTGAGCCCGGCCTTCACGACCGAGCTCACCGGGACCTCCAGGGACTATGCGGAGAGTTCTTCCAGCGCGATCTTTGCCCTGGTGCTCGCCCTGATCCTGATCTACCTGGTCCTGGCCGCACAGTTCGAAAGTTTCATCGATCCGTTCACCATCATGCTTACCGTTCCGCTGGCCGCAGCCGGGGCCCTGCTTTCGCTCTGGCTCTTCGACCAGACCCTGAACATCTTTTCCGAGATCGGGATGATCATGCTGATCGGCCTGGTGACCAAGAACGGGATCCTGATCGTGGACTTCGCCAATAACAAGCGCGAATTGGGGGCCAGCAAGGTCGATGCAGCTGTGGAAGGCGCCTCCCTGAGGCTCCGCCCCATCCTGATGACCAGCCTGGCCATGTCCCTCGGGGCCTTGCCCATCGCTCTTTCCCTTGGAGCTGCCTCCACCAGCCGCATCCCCCTGGGTATCGTCCTGGTGGGGGGGATCATGTTCGCGCTGGTCCTGACCCTCTTCGTGATTCCGGCCATGTATTCCTTCCTGTCCTTCAAAACCTTCCATCACGAAGAAGAGACCGTCACCTCCCAAAAGGATAACCTCCATGATGCAAATCCGAAGAATGCGCCGGTCTGACCCCTTCACTCCCAAACGCTTCATCCGGGGTTTGAAAACGCTTTCCCTTCTGGCAGCCTGGACTTTTACATGGCTCCCTGCCCCGGGCCAGGGGCATCCCACGATGACCCTGGATAACGCGATCGCCATCGGACTGAAGAACAATTTCGATGTCCTGCTGACGCGCAACCAGCAGGAAGTGTCCGCAAACGATTTTCGCTACGCTTTCGGTGCCTTCCTCCCCACCCTGAACGGGACTGCCGGGGACAGCTGGTCTGTGAACGACCTCAACCAGAAATACGTGAGCGGGACTTCCATCCACAAGAACGGGGTGACCTCAAGCAACCTGGCCCTTGCGGCAAACCTGAACTGGACGCTTTTCGACGGTTTCAGGGTTTTTGCCGAGGAACGGCAATTCAGGGATATCCGCGACCAGGGCGCCCTGTCTGTGAAAAATGCGATGAACAACACCGTGGCCCGGATCATCGACGGCTATTACGATGTCGTCCAGCTCAGCCAGGGCCTCGTTTCCATCCAGGATTTAATGGGTATTTCCAAACAGCGCCTGGAAATCGCGACCCAGCAGTTCAATGTCGGATCCGGGTCCAAGCTCAATATGCTGCAGGCCCAGGTGGACCTGAACACCGAACAGGAAGCCCTGCTGCTCCAGCAGATGCTGATCGGCCAGGCGAAGTCTTCCCTCAACCAGTTGCTCCGGATCGATGCGGACAAGACGGATTACGGGGTGACCGACAGCATACCGGTGGACCTGGGCCTGGGCTATGAGGACCTGAAGATCCGGATCTTCACCGACAATATCCCCCTGCAGATCATGACGAAGAATGTGGACATCGCCCGGCAGGAGCTGAGGGAAGCCCAGGCCAACCGCTGGCCTGTGATCTCTTTTGATCCCAGCTATTCTTACACCCTCGCCCAATCCCACGGAGGATTCGCACTCTATAACCAGACCAAGGGGCTGACCTATGGTTTCACCGCGACCATTCCCATATTCAACCAGTTCAACAATACCCGGCTGGCGGGGGATGCCCGGCTCAATATCAGTTACCAGCAGATTTCCCTGGACAGCGCCCGAAGCAATATCGACCTGACCCTGGAAAACGCTTTTGACAGCTACGAGTATTACAAAAAAGCCCTGTTGCTGGATGAACAAAACAACGGGGTCGCGACGGAGAACCTCAAGGTGGCGATCACGCTCTTTCAGCAGGCCCAGACCACCATGGTTGACGTCCGGGTGGCACAGCAAAGCCTGGAAGATGCAACCAACAAACTGATTTCCGACCGCTACAATGTCAAGGTAGCCGAGACCACCCTGGAACAGCTCCGGGGCAACCTGGTCCGGTAGCCCCCTCCTGCCCATGGACCCCTCCCTGCAAATCCGGATGATCCCCCATGGGGGTAATGATTATCAGGAAATGGTGGCTCTCCGGTATGCGATCCTGAGAGCACCCCTGGGGCTGAAATTTACCGATGGGGAATTATCCAATGAAAAGGAAGATCTGCTTGTCGGGGGATACTGGATGGAGGATCCCTCCCGCCCGTTGCTGATCGGATGCTTCGTGCTCAGCCCGGTGGACCGGGAGTTGGTCCGGCTGCGTCAGATGGCGGTCCTGGAAAGCTTCCGGGGAAAGGGAGTCGGCAGGGCCCTCCTCCGGTTCGGAGAGGATCTCGCTCGAAACCAGGGCTTCCATACCCTGATGCTTCATGCACGGCAGTCCGCCCGAAGGTTTTACCTGGCTACAGGTTATCAGCCTGACGGGCAGGCCTTCCTGGAGGTAGGCATTCCCCATATCGAAATGCGCAAACCCCTGGCTTAACTCACTTTTTCCTTTAGCATCCTGGTAAAATCCTCCAGGTCCCCGAGGCTCTGAAAGGCTTTGACCGGGATCAGGAAAAAGGATTGGTTGTTGCGGTACAGGAAGATGAACTGGTCGGTCCGGGCATAACGATGGAATTGCTTCCAGAGGACCAGGCGCTCCCCGGAACTGGTGCCGATGAAAAGCCCATCCTCGTTGAACCTGAGGTGGATGGAGTCCCTGAAGGTTGCAGCCCTGTTGTATATGGAATAGGGAAGGAGCCACCAGAAGGCAAGGACCAGGATGGCCAGCATGATCGCCACGCCCGCCAGGGCCGGGGCGCTCACCAGTCCCGAAATCGCCCCTCCGCAGGCAAAGATCAGCAGGATGAACAGGATGATCCCGAAGACCCGGATCTCGGGCTTGCTCCTGAAATGATGGCGCAATGCCTGGATCACGTCTGCCTTGTCATAACAGAAACTGAGAAACATCCGGATCCATTTACTATTTCTTCAGGGAGAAGGAGTTCTGATCCCCTGGCTGGAAGGAACTGTTCCCGGGGGCTACTGCGGGGGACAGGGCGGACAGGGGCCGGGGACGAGCAGCCTGGATGGTATCCAGGGACGGGTCGCTTTTGCGGATATAGGCTGCATATTGCTCGACGGTAGTCCAGCTGATATCCAGAGGCGGGAGCAAATCCCTGAGGCCATGCTTCTCCCTGGAAGCAAAGGTCCGGATCCGCTGCTCATTGCGCAGGTACCAGCGGTAAAACAATTCCAGTTCTTTCCGGTCCACCCGGGCCGCTTGATCGCAGGCCGGATCCGCGGCGGCTTCAACGAAAAGGAATCCCTCCGTTGCATCCGGAGCGGAATTCTGGCATTTCTTCCCCTTCCATCCTCCATCCAGGGGACCGCTGGCCTCGCAAATTTGACCGAAACAGCACACCAGAAGGATCAGAATCAGGCATTTGATCATCGTACACCGGTTGTTCCATCTAAGTTAAAGCATAATGGCTGATTCCTTTCCTAAAATTTGACCTTCCCGAGCCCTCCATTGCCTATATTGCCTCATGTTCCCGGAACCCCTGTGGCTCAATTGGAGCGGCGGTAAGGATTGCACCATGGCCCTCTGGCTCCTCAGCCAGGACCCCTCCTACCGGGTGGACCGCCTGCTGACCAC
>JANWKA010000126.1 GCA_025451655.1 Chitinophagaceae bacterium
GGAACCAGTAAACCAGTCAGAATAAAAAGGATAGGCAAAATATAGAGTTGGGGGGAAAGACGCGCCAACCAGCCCATGGGGTTGATTAATGTCGTTATGATTACCCAGCCTGCGCAAATAAACAGTAAAGCCTGGATCAGTGAAAACTTTCCATTGATTAACACCAAAACACATAATATAATGGAGCCCTCCAGAATAAGCTGGAAAAGGGGACCAAAACCCGAGAATCTGATATCGCTTGTAGTGAATAATTTGATTTCACTTGCTTTTACTTCAAGGGGATTTTTCCATTCAAATTTCGCAGTCATGGAATTATCCACGCTATGGACGAGGGTGTAGAATAAATCCTGAAAAATATTTTTGTTGTACATTATTTTCGGGGTATTGGGGTAAAAAATGTTTGGATTTTTTTCTCCCATAGGGTAGAAAGGGTTCCTTTCACTCTGGTAGTTCTCAAAATAGGGGTTAAATCCAAACACCAAAACACCAAAAAGAAAAGCTGAGCCAATGACCATAAACACAGATATTGGTTTCTTTTTCCAAATCCAAAATATTCCGAAGAAGAAAAGCAGGATACCTGAAAATACAAGTCCGGTAAACTTAATGTTACTCGCCGCTATAATCGCAATTGCCAGGATGGTCAAACTCAATTTCCTCTCCTTACCCTCATTCAACTCCAAATTCAATAATGAAATTATTATTAGAATGAATAAACAAACGAGTCCTCCATCCACATAATCCGTGAACAACTGAGAACAGGCAATTGGGTCAAATGCCAAAAGGAAGGCTACAACCAAACACCATTCCCTTTTCTTTATCGTTTTGGCGCAAAAATTAAGGGTATTGAAAAATACAGCGGCCACCAACATCAGATTAATCCCCTTTCCCGTTTCAACCGCTCCAAAGAATTTAAATATTGTCGCAGCATAAATCCAGGTAAATTTCGGATAGTGCTGAATCCATTCAAAGCTGGAGGCGGTTTGATCAAACTTTTGTTCAAAGGAAGAAATTTTATAAAATGGATGATGGTATGGGTTCCAGCCCTGCTTCAATTTTATTATTGCCAACTGATGATACCACTGGCCATCCCAGCTGGTATCATAAATGTAATTGGCAAGGAGGATGGCAACAAAGAATAGTAGCAAGATGATGGAGAGTAAAAGGAATTGCTTTCCAACCGTCAAATCTTTCCTGGTAAAACAGAGAAAAAAAACGAAAAATAATATGATCGCCAGGGGAAAGTCAAAACCACCGATTGGGTGGTCGCAAAGGAGGGTGATGACTCCTGTTAAATAAATGGAGAAGACCAGGGTAATAATCCCAAAAGAAAGGATTAATGCGTTTTTTGAAAATAGGGGTTTCATAAAACGGTTTAATAATTTGCCGAAATCATCATGAGGATATGACCCGGCCGGATGTTTTTTAGATTTTTATTTCATGTTTGATTTTATTTAAGTTTCCTTTAATTCACGTCGGGATTGCGGCAGCATGCTATTCAATAAATGTTTTTCCCGTTAGGATTGCCCTTCTTTCCTTCTACACCAGGCTTTTTACCATTACCAGAAATTCTTTGGTCACAAGGAATTTGGCGGGAAAGAAATTAAAATTGATCTGGCCCAACAGGGGTAACCGGTTCAGCTTCGTATAGCTTCGGCGGATTATTTTTCTGATGGGAAGGTCCCTGAGATAGCCCTCAAGCATTTTAGGGCACATATGATTAAGAGCCAGGTACTCCTCCAAAAGGTCGAACCTTCCCACTGTTTGCCGGTTGTTTCTCGCTATTTTTCGGATGACCCATCGCTCCGGAAAATACTGAAGCCAGGGAATCCGGATCGCGCGCTGCATATGGCTTGCCTGGGGTCCTTCCCAGGGTGGATAGGAAATAAACAAAACCCCTCCGTCTTTCAGATTAATACGGACCAGCGTGGTTAAAATCCCTGGTATCCATTCGGGATTAAGGTGTTCAATCACGTCATTGAGCAGGATCAGATCATACTGCCTGTCAACAGGATCGTTGATGATGTTTCTCAGCTCAAACCGGACATCACAGGGATATTTCTTCTGCATTGCCCTGCATACTTCAATATGGTTCTCATCGATATCAAACCCATCCACCTGGCATCCCATTTCCATGGCCATCCAGATGCTCATGTTTCCCATGCCGCACCCGAAATCGAGAACCTGCCTATTTTGTAAATGGAAATTTTCCTTCAGGATCTTTTTATCCAGCCAAAGGTGGGAGTTCTCGCCCAGGTTCTGTTCAGCATAAGCAATGCCTTCCTGGAATAATAGGGGGTCCATGAAGCAAGTAACAATACGGTTACAAAGTATCTACGCTCCATTTCAATTACAAATATTTGATTTTATAATATTAAATCTATTGATTGATTAGAATTGAAAATATGTAAATATTTTATCGCCTTTTGTCCGCATTTTTTTCGGCCTGGGGGCCCTGTTTGAATTGAGCCCGCAATCATCCTGCGCCTTGTTGGGGGAACAGGTAAAAAATTGGTCTTGCCTTTAGGCTCAACGGAAGGAAATATCCGAATTGGATTGCAATAAATTTAAAATGGAATGGGTCCTACTGTCCGGGATTATCGGGTGGTTGTCCGGGTCCGCGCCGAGGATTGTCCCTGCGATTGGGGTTCTGGGGTTTTTGCTGGGATGGGCGGGATGATGGGCCCCGCTGGCCATGCTGCTGCCTGGCTGAAGCCTGCTCATGGCCTCTCTGCCTTCTTTTCCTGCTGTTCTTTTCCAGGGCCCTGAGGCTGATCTGCCCCACAACGTCTACGAACTCATGTTCATCCTCCTTGGTTCTGGACGGAGTGATTTCAACCGGCTTGAGCTCATCCGGCTTGATCCCCTGGCGGTTCATTTCCTGGATTTCCCGGACCCGCTCAATGGTAAGCGGAAATTGCTTGCTGGTATCCCCGAAGCTATACCACATCAGGTTCTTGAAGATGTCTTTCTTCTGGAGATGGATCTGGCCGGAGTTGCTTTCCAGGTGCTCGGCATCCACCGGGAACCCTTTCAGGGCATCCATATAGGTATCGAGCTCATAATTCAGGCAGCATTTGAGACGGCCACACTGACCGGAAAGCTTGGTCTGATTGATGGAAAGGTTCTGGTACCTGGCTGCGGTGGTATTGACGGATTTGAAGTCGGTGAGCCAGGTTGCGCAGCAAAGTTCCCGGCCGCAGGAACCGATCCCTCCCACTTTTCCGGCCTCCTGGCGGGCTCCGATCTGCCGCATTTCTACCTTCACCCTGAATTCCCCGGCATAGAGCTTGATCAGCTCCCGGAAATCCACCCGTTCATCAGCGGTATAAAAAAAGGTGGCTTTCCGGCTGTCCGCCTGGATCTCCACCTCGGCAAGCTTCATTTCCAGTTTAAGGCTTCTCGCAATCGCCCTCGCGCGGATCAGGGTATCGGCTTCCTTCTGCTTGGAAGACTCCATTTTGGTGAGGTCTTCGGTGGCGGCCCTGCGCATTACGCGTTTGAGATCGGGATTGTTTTCGACCCGCTTTTTCTTCATCTGGAGCTTGACGATCTCCCCGGTCAGATTGACCATTCCCACGTCGAAACCGCTTACTCCTTCTACCGTGACCATTTCCCCCTTTTCAAACAGGTGGCGGCTGGTGTTCCGGTAAAAATCCTTACGGCTTCCGTGGTTGAAGCTGACTTCTATGACATCGAAAGGGGCGAGACTATCTGCTGCAGGTATATTGGCGAGCCAATCAAAAACGTTAAGCCTGTTACATCCTCCACTACTGCATCCTCCGTTGCTTTTACATCCTGCCGGTTTTCCATCCGCACCTGTTCCGCAACTTCCACAACCCATGATTGTATGAACTTTAAATATTTCAAAAAACATCTATATCACTATTGGGGAATCTGGTCCCCGCTCATTCCGCGTGCTTACAAAGGTACAGGTTTCCGGGTGAAAATATAGCCCAGCCGGATGGACAGGGCCTGGAAAAGCATTTTGGAATTCGCGTTCCTTTCCAGATGATAACAGGCTTCGTCCAGGAGCCGGATGATCTCGCGGGTCTGGATCCAGTCGATCCGGTCCATCAGCCTGGTTGAAAACTCCGCCTCCTGGTCCAGCAGGGAGATTTGCCCGGGCTCCAGGTATTTCAGCCGCAGGGCATGTTCCAGCAGGGTGATAAAGTACCGTAAAAAGTTTTTCTGGGTCTCTTTTCCTGACCTGGCCGCGGACATCTGCTCCACCCAGGAGGAGACCTGGATGGCCTGATGCCTGAGGATCCCATTGAGCCAGGCCCGGAGCAATTCCAGCAGGTCTTCCTGCCCTTCTCTTACCAGTTCAAGGGCTTCTGCATAGTTGCCTTCGCTGATCCGGGCGATCTGACCGGCGATCGACTCCACCACTCCTTCATTTTCCATCAGGGCCTGCCTTACCCTCGCGACGGAAAAAGGTGGAACCTTCACCAGCTGGGTCCTCGAAACGATGGTCCCCAGGATCTGTTCCTGGCGCTGACCGACGAACAGAAATATGGTTTTGGGTGGCGGCTCCTCTACCAGCTTGAGCAAACGGTTGCCTTCTTTTTCCAGATATTCCGGCATCCACATGAGCAGGATCTTGTATTCACTTTCGAAGCTCTTGTAGCTCAGCTTATGGATGATTTCATGGCATTCCCGGGCATTGATGTTTCCCTGCCTGTTTTCCGAGCTGATGGACCGGACCCAGTCGGTTACCCTGCCATAGGGGTTTTCCCGGATGAACCGCCGCCATTCCCGGATGTATTCGGAGGAAATACCTTCTTCCCGGCCCTTCTCCCTGTTCTTCACCGAAGGGTAGCAGAAATGAATGTCCGGATGGACGAGCGCCGCGGCCTTCCTGCACTGGTCGCAGGTTCCGCAGGAATCCTCCGGGGTCTTGTTGGCGCAGACTATATATTGTGCGAAGGCGATCGCCAGGGGAAGGGCCCCGCTTCCTTCCGGACCCAGGAACAGCAGGGCATGGCTCAGCCTGCCCTGCCGGACCATTCCCGTGAGTTGTTTACTGACTCTTTCCTGATCTATGAGTTCGGTGAATCGCATGGGGTAGAAGCATACCAAGATACTCCATCATGACCTGCCGGTAAAATCCTTCGGGACGGTTTTTTCGGGTTGCAGGGATTACCGGTTCCGGGAAAAAGAACTGCGCAAGAACCCGGCCCCTGAAGCAGGGCTCAAAGCGGGATTATCCTGTAGAGGACCCTGCTTAGATTTCCATCAGCCACCGTATAGGCCAGAAGGACGCTGTGGGAGGAAACCGGTGCCACCACCGGGAAGGAGGCGTCTCCATGCCTGGGACAGATAAAAACATTGCTTCTGAATGCTCCGGCGGAGTCCCTTACCTGCAGGGCGATGCCCCTGCAGTTCCGGTTTCCAACCGTCAGCAGTTCATCCCAGCAGATCACCATCCTGCCTCCTTCCAGTGTGATCATCTGGGGATGGCGGGAAGAGGGATTGCGGCTCACGGTCATTCTGGGGGTAAAGCCAGCGCCGTCAGGGTTTTTGGAACAGCAGTAGATTCCTCCCCCGCCTCCCATCGTATACCAGGAAAAAAACAACCTTCCATGATCTGCCGTCATGGATGGTCCGGTATGGGGACATCCAAAGACCACCCAATTGTCGGGGCTGATCCGGACGGGGCTGCTCCAGGTAGCTCCCTGGTTCCGGGATGCACTGTATTCCATGTCCCTGATGCTGTCATCGGTAATGCCCCTCCAGGAAAGATTCAGCCTGCCGGAGGAGTCCAGAAACAGGTCCGTACGGCAGCATTGGCAGGTGTGGGCGGCAACCTGTACGGGAGCCTGGATTCTCCCGGAAGAATCCATCTGTGCAAAGAGAAGTGTGGATCCGGAGGCGGTGCTGTTGTTCAGCCAGGAGAATCCGATCGCGCCGTTTCCCAGGGCAGCCGCATCAAAGTACCGCTGGTCGTAGCTTCCGGTATCGGAGCTGATGGACCGGGCCGGACTCCAGGTCCTTCCCCGGTTCCGGCTCAGGGTGTAATAGATCATTCCCGCATAAGCATTGCCGGGGATGGGATGGCTGGAGCCGAACAGCGCGATCTGCTCCCCGTTTTTCGTCAGGATCATCCTGGGCAGATTTTCCCCGTGAGGCTCGATCCGGATGGCCGTGGGAACCGGGACAGGCGCGCTGAATGATTTTCCCCCGTCTGCGGACCGGGCATAGTATAACCTTCCTGCTCCTTCCTCCCCGGTCTGGCTGACCCAGCTCAGGACCAGCCTTCCTCCCGGATCCCGGGTGAGGAAGGGGCAGCTTTGCAGGGAATTTCCGCCAGGTTCCACCGGCACAGAGGCAAAAAGCAGGTAATCCGGCCTGCCAGTCCTGGCCCCGCATCCTGAAACAAGCAGGAGCGAAATCGGGACTGCCATATAAAACAGGGAGGATTTCATGGACCTCAAAGTTAACGGAGTCCAGGCACCTGCGGGCTGCGTGAAAGCATATTGAAGGCAATTTCTGAAGGGAATTTCCCCCATGCATGCGGGTTCAGGCCTTCAATTGGAGGAGGGGCTTTCGCGACTCAGTACCAGGATCTGGCCTGGCCGCATCCGGGCTGCCAGGATCCCGCCCATCCTGGAGATTCCGGCAGAAGGGATCCCCCGGGTTAAAAAGCGATCCGGACCGAATGGATTTTCCAGGCGGACCCATCCTCCCTTCAGGGACTCAATTCTGACCCGGACCGTATGGCCACCCCTTCGGATCGCGCTCACCAGGAAGGCCCCCTGGGCTCGCAGGTCCCGGAAGGAAGCCTGGTCCCACTGCCCGGGAACTGCTGGAAAAACCCGGATGGTATCGTCCTGACTTTGAAGGAGCATCTGCTGCAACCCTTCGGCGAAAGCGAAATTCCCTTCGAGGGTGAAAGGCCGGTAGGTGAAATCTGAATATCCGGAATGGGTCTGATCTCCGTTCACGTGAAAACTGTTGGGCAGGCAGAACGCGGTGGCAAAAATCCGCAGGGCCCTGGCTGCCTGTTCTCCCCTCCAGGCTCTCGCGAGCAGGCATCCATACCAGGCGAAGGAATAACCGCACCACTGGGAGGTGCCCAGGCTATCGAGGTGGGCGATCGAGGCCTGAATCAGCCTGCGGTCCTCACACCGCGCCCAGTCATAAAGGCCGAGGGGAAAAATCCCCATCAGGTTCGACATGTGCCGGTGAGACTGCTCCAGGGGCTCCCCGGGAGCAACCAGCAGGTTGCCCGCCGGGGAAAGGGATAATGTCGGAAACCCACCCCGGATCCTTTCCCACCGGGTTGCCTCCTGCGGAAGGCCCAAAACCCGGGCGACCTCCGCGGTCTTCCCAAAAAGCCAGCGGATGAGGGACAGGTCGTAATTGGTTGTCTCCGGGAACCAGGCGTTCAGGCTGTTGTCGTGGATCTCGGGGGAAGTACTCATGGGAGGTTTGCGCAACCCTCCGGGTCCGGGAGGGCAAAGGGCGGCAAGAAAGGTAGCGGTTGCGGCCATCCAGGGATAAACCCGGTCTTTCAGGAACCCGGTATCGAGGCTGTATTTCCACTGCCAGTAAAAACTCTGGGCAAGCCAGCAGGAAACGGTGGGGGACAGAGAATACTGGATCCATCCTCCCATGGGAACTCCGGTCAGGGTGGTCACTCCGGGGATATCCAGACCCGGCTTTTGAAAAAAGAGACTGGTATACCGCTCCCCTTCCGGCCTGATTTTCCAGAGCCAGTCCGTAAAGGGTGTGCTTTGGTCCAGGTGATTGGATTCAAATCCGGGCCAGTAGCTGAGCTCCGTGTTGAGGTCATGATGAAAATCGCCTTTCCAGGGGGGAAGCCTGCCGTCATCTGCGGTCCAGACCGCCTGCAGGGTGATGGGGGGAGCGCCAGTTCTGGATGCGGACCCGAACTTGTAAATTTCCCGGTACCACTGGTTTTCCAGGACAGAATCCGGGATCCGGATGGAGGAGGCGGCCCAGAACTTTTTCCACCAGGAATCCTGTTCCAGGAAGTCCCGGAATAATCCCCGGTCCATGGCCATCCGGGTTTGGGATGCAGCCTGGTCACCGGGGTGGCCGGAAAAATTAGACTGGATGGACCAGCATCCTGCCAGGGAATGATCCCCCCTGCTCCACCGGACCACAACATCATAGGAAAAGCCTCCCCAGCCGGGCTGGTGGTAACGGATCAGACCAGGGGTGCTCACCAGCATTCCGGGGGAATATCCCATGCGGTATAACCCATCCCCGGCTGGAGGGGAGGAACCCCTGGAATAAGGCGGCGGGATCAGGATCGGGATTAACCCGCTGTCGCCAGCCTGCAGATGGTCGAACCGGAACCATCCTATCGGTCTCACCGCGTCGATAAAGGTTCTCAGCTGCTCGCCTCCGGTCCAAACCACCTCGCAAACGGCCTGGTCCAGGTATAGCCTGGACCAGGCCACTTTTCCGAACCCGGAGTCCTTGAACTGCAGGGCCGCGCCGGGGATTTTGGTCGGTGCAGCATCCTGGTCATAAGGACGATCGAATAATTTTTGTATGGTGTCCTCATTGCCCGCCAGAACCTCCCTGTGGATCCATTCGTAGCGGAACTGGGGAAGCGAGAATTCCGGAACAGGACGCAGGTCCCAGAGATCGGCACGGTCCAGGGAAAAACGGAGCGACTCCCCTTTTTGCCATACCAGGGCACCCAGCATCCCGTTGCCCAGGGGCAGGGCATCGTCCCAGGTGGAAGAAAGGCTGTCCCAGGAAAGATCGTGGGCAGAAGCGGTGCAGGCATTTCGGGGAAAGGAAAAGAGGGCCTGGGCTCCTGCGCTCCGGCCCCAGAAAAACAGGGTCGCGAGGATGGTGAAAACCTTCACAGATTTACGGATTTGATGTCGCGGATGGTCCGGACGATGGTGGAAATGTTGGCGCTGAGCTGGTCATAATCCCGGTCCTCAAGAATCTGACGGGTGAAAAGCCTGGAGCCCATCCCAACGCAAACCGCCCCTGCACGGAACCAGCCCCCCAGATTCTCCGGGGTGCCATCGACACCCCCCGTAGGCATGGCCCGCACCCAGGGACAGGGGGCCCTGATCGCTTCCAGGAAACGGTATCCGCCCAGTAATTCCGCGGGGAAAATCTTGACCATGTCTGCACCCAAATCCCGCGCCTGGGCGATCTCCGTCAGGGTTCCGCATCCGGGCATCCAGAACAGGTTCTGCATCCGGCAATACTCTGCCACCTGGGGACGGATCATCGGCAGCACCAGAAATTGAGCCCCGGCCCGAATAAAGGATTCCGCCATCCCCGGATCACTGATCGTCCCTGCGCCCAACAGGAGGCCGGGGAGGGAGGCCGCATGTGCGGCGAGTTCCCGGAATACCTCCAGGGCATGGGGAGAACGGTTGGTGAATTCAAACACCCGAACCCCGCCGCGGTAGGCCGCTTCCAGGACCGCTACGGCTTCGGCCGGTTCGTCGCTGTTGAACAGGGGAAGGAACCCGTGCCGGAAAATCTCTTCGAAAATTTCCTGGCGGGATAGGGATTTTGCCATGGTCTGGAGGATATACCCGTTTTAACGAAAGTTCCGGATCACCGGACCACCCTTCCCCTGCCGGATCCGTCCCGGATCAGGGCCTGGAGTTCAGCGAGGCTGAAAAGGGGGAAATCGGCCTCAATGCCATGCTTCAGGGCTCCGGCAGCGACCGCAAATCCCAGGGTCTGTTCCGGGGGGGCCCCAGTAACGAGCCCATAAAGAAGGCCCCCGGTGAAGGCATCCCCGCTTCCGATCCTTCCCACCCCGTCATGGATCGGGTAGGGATCCTGGAAATACATTTTTCCAGAATGCATCAGGGCTCCGCTATAGGCGAAGCCGCCCCCTGCGATCGGCTCCCTGATGCTCATCGCAAGGGTTTTCAGCCGGGGCAGCTTTTGGGAAAGGGATTCCATGCATTGGGCAGCGGATTTCCGCAAATCCCCCGCATCCGGAACCCGGATCCCGAAATACACCCCCGCGGAATCCAGGTCGCAGGTGACGGACTCGCAGTAGGCCAGCAGCTCCGGCATGACGGCAGCGGGAGTCCTTCCATAATTCCAAAGCGTGGTCCGGTGGTTGAAGTCGGCCGAAATATGCATTCCCGCCTCGGCAGCCTGTTCCAGGGCCTCAAGGCAGACGCTGACCGATCCGGAAGAAAGGGCCGGGCTGATGCCCGACCACTGAAACCATCCCGGTTGGGAAAAAATCTTTTTCCAGGGGATCATCCCGGGCTCGAGGGAAGCGAATGCGGAATGGGCCCTGTCATAGAGGATCCGGGTGGGTCTCACCGCATTGCCGTTTTCACTGAAATATAGGCCGAGCCGCTCCCCTCCTCTCTGGATTTGCCCGGTGCCTACCCCCTGGCTTCGGAGCAAGGCTTCTGCCGCGTCGCCCAGATCATTGGGGGGGAGCCGGGTCACAAATTCCGCAGGAAGTCCCAGGCGGGCCAAAAGGATTGCTACATTGGCTTCGGATCCCCCGTATCGCAACTCCATCCGGGTCGATTCAGTAAAGCGCCCGAAGCCCGGACATCCCAGCCGGAGCAGCAATTCCCCGAAACAAATGATTTTTTGGTCGCCCATCAGAAACCGAAAAAGCTTTTTGCGTTATGGTAACAGACCGCCCCGCAAAGCTGGCCCAGCCAGGGCAGATCTGCAGGAAGCTCTCCTTTTTCAACCTGGTCCCCGACCCGGTTGCATAAGATACGCCGGAAATATTCATGACGGGGAAAGGAAAGGAAGCTGCGGGAATCGGTGACCATGCCCGTGAACCGGCTCAACAGTCCGTAAGCCGCCAGCGTATCCAGGTGTGCCTCGATGCCATCCTTCTGGTCAAGAAACCACCAGGCCGGCCCCCATTGGACCTTCCCGGGCATGCTGCCATCGTTGAAATTTCCAGCCATGGTGGCAAACACACCGTTATCGGCCGGATTGAGGTTGTACAGGATGGTCCGGGCCAGCCGGTCGGAGCAGTCCAGGCTGTCCAGGAAAGAAGAGAGGCGGACCGCCTGGGGGTAATCCCCAATGGAATCGGTTCCCGCATTGCCGCCGACTGCAATCCGGATCCGGGTGTTGGCGTTCCGCAATGCGCCCAGGTGAAATTGTTGCACCCAGCCCTGTTGATGGTAGAGCAGACATAGCTCTTTAAGAATGGCATGCTGCAGGCTTTCCTGCTCCTTTACCGGAATGGATCTGCCCTCCCGGATCCGGTTGAACAGGGTTTCCGGGCTTTGCTTTCCAGGTTCAGGCATCTGTTCCAGTCCGTGATCGGAAAGCCTGCAGCCCTGGCTGCTGAAAAAGCTGATCCGCCTGGCGAGCGCATCCATCAGGTCCCCAAAGCTTCGGATATCAAGGCCGGCGACCTCGCCCAGCCGGTCCAGATAAGCATTATATTTTGAAGGGTCCGAAGCATCCAGAACCGGGTCCGGCCGGAATCCGGGAAGCACGTGAACCGCAAAGCCACTTTCCCGGATCTGCCCATGCCATCCGAGATCCGAAGCCGGATCGTCGGTGGTGCAGGATACTTCCACTTTCATTTTTTCCAGGATCCCCCGGGGCCACCATCCCGGATCGGCAAGTTTTTCATTGCAGGCCCTGAAAATTTCCCGGGCCGAACCCGGATTGAGAAGCCGGGTGATACCAAAAATCCGCTTCAGCTCCAGGTGGGTCCAGTGATAAAGGGGGTTTCCCATGGTATAGGGAACGCAGGCCGCCCAGTGCAGGAATTTTTCTTCCGCCCCGGCTTCACCGGAAATGTATTTTTCCGCAATTCCGTTGGCGCGCATGGCGCGCCATTTATAATGGTCCCCTCCGAGCCAGGCATCGGTGATGTTCCTGAAAGGCCTGTTTTCGCCGACCTCACCGGAGGGCAAATGGGAATGGTAATCGAGGATTGGAAGGGATTCGGTGTGATCGTGATACAGGGTCCGGGCGGTCTGGTTCTGCAGCAGGAAATCTTCGTCGAGGAAAGGATGCATGGATGGGAAGCATTACCCTGCCCTAAAATTAAACCGAAAATGCAGATCCATCAGGGGCTTTTGAAGAGCGGCACGGTGCTGCAGGGTTCCCCGTACATCAGGCTCCGGACTACGGGCAAAAGCCTGGATGTGACCGCCACATAAGCTTCCGGAGGTATGGCCTGGTCACCGCATCCTTTCACCACAACGCGCTGTCCCCTGAACTTTTCAGGGTCCATCCGGTCCAGTGCCTCCAGCAA
>JANWKA010000127.1 GCA_025451655.1 Chitinophagaceae bacterium
CTGCTGGATGAGATCGGCCGGGGGACCAGCACCTATGACGGCATATCCATCGCCTGGAGCATCGTGACCTATCTCCACGAAATGACTCCGGTGAAGCCCAAGACCCTTTTCGCCACCCATTACCACGAGCTCAACGACCTGGAACAAATCCTTCCCCGGGTGCGCAATTTCCATATCACCCACCGGGAAACCGGAAACCAGGTGATCTTCCTGAGGAAACTGGAACCCGGCGGAAGCAGGCATAGCTTCGGCATCCAGGTGGCCCGGATGGCCGGCATGCCCGCTGCACTCGTGGAAAAGGCCAACCAGGTTTTGGAGCAGCTGGAACAGCAGCATGGCTCCAGGCCGCTTTCCGAAACCCTTAAAAAAACCGCGGCTCCGGCGTTCCAGCTGAAACTCTTCGAGGCCGAACCGAAATCCTTTTCTGAAATCCGCAGGTTGATGGAACAAACCGACCTGGATCATCTCACCCCTGTGGACGCCCTTTTGCGTCTCCAGCAGATCCAGGAAATCATCCGCAGGGGTTTTCTTCAGGATCCCTCCAGAACCTGAACCTCCGGTCTGGTGGAGATAAAATCCACCGGTTCCGGAAGTTCCGGGATCCTCCGAATGGCCAGGGGAAGGATCGCTTTTCAGTGCAGAGCGATTGGTTTTGAGCCCCGTACATCAGGCCAGGTATTTCAGGTTACCATAATTTGTTACCTTTGACCCATTGTTTTACCGGATGCATTGACTAAATCCTTCCTATGGATATTTTCGAGAAACTGCTGAAAGACAAGGGCCCGATTGGCCAGCATTCTGAAAGGGCCCACGGCTACTTCGCCTTTCCCAAACTGGAAGGGGAAATCGGCAGCCGGATGATGTTCAGGGGGAAGGAAAAGATCGTATGGAGCCTGAACAATTACCTGGCCCTTGCCAATCATCCCGAAGTCCGCAGGGCGGATGCCGAGGCGGCTCGTGAATATGGCCTGGCCACCCCGATGGGGGCCCGGATGATGAGCGGAAACTCCATCCATCATGAGCATCTCGAAAAGGAACTTTCCCGTTTCGTCCACAAGGAGGACACGATCCTTTTGAATTACGGATATCAGGGGATCATGAGCGCCATCGATGCCGTTTGCAACCGGAGGGACGTGATCGTTTATGACGCAGAAAGCCATGCCTGCATCATCGACGGGGTGAGGCTCCACCCCGGCCACCGGTATGTTTACAAGCATAATGACGTGGAGGATTGCGAAAAGCAGCTGAAGCGTGCAGTGGAGCTCACCCGGACCACGGGCGGGGGAATCCTCGTGATCACGGAAGGGGTGTTCGGCATGGCGGGAGACCAGGGCAAGCTCAGGGAGATCGCCGCACTGAAAAAAACATACGAGTTCCGGCTGATGGTGGACGATGCGCACGGCTTCGGAACCATGGGAAAGACCGGCGCGGGGACCGGGGAGGAACAAGGCTGCCAGGATGAGATCGACCTGTATTTTTCCACCTTCGCCAAATCCATGGCTTCCATCGGGGGCTTCATGAGTGCAGACAAAGCCATCGTGAATTACCTGCGCTACAACACGAGGTCGCAGATCTTCGCCAAATCGCTTCCGATGCCCGTCACCATCGGCAACCTCAAAAGGCTGGAACTGCTGCGGACCAAGCCCGAGCTCAAAGCCCGGCTTTGGATCAATGTGAAGTTGCTCCAGAAAGGACTTCGGGAACGAGGATTCGATATCGGGAAAACCAATTCACCGGTCACTCCGATCTACATGACGGGAGATATACCGGAAGCTACCGCCATGGTCCTGGATCTGCGGGAAAACCATAATATTTTCTGCTCCATCGTCGTCTATCCGGTGATCCCGAGAGGCCAGATCATCTACCGGCTGATCCCCACCGCAGCACATACCGAGGAGGACATCCGCCTCACGCTCGAAGGATTTTCAGCCACCAAGAAAAAACTGGACGCTAAGGAGTACGCGGTCGCGGAGATCCCCATGGTCTGAAGCCTAATAGTATTTCATCCATTCCAGGTATTGCTTCACGTACAGATTGACGCCCTGTTCCAGGGAGGTGAATGATTTGGAATATCCCGCTGCCCGGAGTTTTTCCATTTTCGCCTCCGTAAAATACTGGTAATTCTCCCGGATATCGGCCGGCATGTCGATGTACCGGATCCGGGGTTCGGTCCCCAGGGCGCTGAAAACAGCCGTTGCCAGCTCATTGAAGGTCCTGGCCTTTCCGGTCCCCACATTGTAGATCCCGGAAGGGGGCTGCTGATCCATCAGCCAGAAACAGGTGTCCAGGATATCTTCCACGTAAATGAAGTCCCGCAGTTGTTCCCCGTCCCGGTATGCGGGCTGATGAGAACGGAACAGGCGGACCATCCCCGACTCCCGGATTTGGCGATGGGCATGGAAAATCACGCTGGCCATGCGGCCTTTATGGTATTCATTGGGCCCATACACATTGAAGAATTTCAGGCCAGCCCAGAACGGCGGCGCCTGGGACCGGGTCTTTGAGACCGCCCAGAGGTCGAACTGGTGCTTCGAGGCCCCGTAAGGGTTGAATGGGTGCAGCCGGGTCAGGTCTTCCTCCCGGTCTTCATAGCCCCATTCCCCGTTTCCGTAGGTCGCGGCAGAAGAAGCATAGACGAGGGGAACCCCGTGGGCAGCGCACCAATCCCAGACCTTCCTGGAATATTCCAGGTTGAGCCGCTCGAATATCCCGAAATCCGGACTCGTGGTGTCGGTCCTTGCGCCCAGGTGAAAAAATGCATCCACTTCCGGTGTTTCTTCTTCAAGCCACTGGAAAAACCGTCCCCGGTCCACCCGGCAGATCCCCGGCTTTCCATCCAGGTTGGCCATTTTGTCGGGCCTGGAAAAATCGTCCACCAGGATCAGCCGGTCCATTCCCTTGCGGCCCAGAAAACCGGTTAAACAGCTTCCGATAAATCCGGCGGCCCCGGTGACGACGATCGTGTGGTTGGAATTCATGGCTGGTGCATCAGGAGGGATCGGGTTCCAGGATCCTTTCCAGGGCGGTATCATAGGACTGTTTCCATTGCGATACCTCCCCGAAATCCTCCCCATCGACCCCGATGGATCCGGAGGTTACCTTCCCAAGCCGGAGAAAAGGGGTCCCTGCCAGGGCGGATTCCAGGAAGGGAACCTGGGAAGCGGCAACTGAAACCACAAAGCGGCTTTGGGATTCCCCGAAAAGGAAGGCGTCCCGCCGCAGGCCCGGTTCGGTGTTGATCCGGAAACCCAGGCCTCCCGGCATTGCGCTTTCCAGCAGGCAGGTAAACAGGCCGCCATCGCTCACGTCATGAACGGACCGGACGACCCCTTCCCGGATCAGCCCCCGCACCTTTTGCTGGATCCAGTACTCTTCATCCAGGTCAAAATAGGGCGGCGGACTGAACTGCACGCCCCGCAAACGGACCAGGTATTCGGAGCAGCCCAGATCGTTTCGGCTTTTCCCCACCAGATAGATGCTGTCCCCTTCCTCCCGGAAATCCAGGGTCATGTGCCGGGGGCTGTCCAGCAGGCCCAGCATCCCGATCACCGGGGTGGGATATACCGGGCCCTCGGGGGATTGGTTATAAAAGCTCACGTTTCCTCCGGTGACCGGCGTCCCGAATTTCCGGCAGGCTGCTCCCATGCCCTGAACCGCCTGGACAAACTGATAATAGGCCTCCGGATTATAGGGGTTGCCAAAATTCAGGCAGTTGGTGATGGCTACCGGTTCTGCCCCGGTGCTGACCAGGTTTCGGGCTGCCTCGGCAACGGCGATCTGGGCTCCCCGGAAGGGATCGGCCCATACGTAGCGCCCATTGCAATCCGTGGTCAGGGCAATGGCCTTACCGGTCTCCTTCACCAGGACGACGGAAGCATCCGAAGGCGCGTTGGTGCTGGCGTTTGCGGTGCCCACCATGCTGTCATATTGCCCGGTGATCCAGCGGCGCGAAGCGAGGTTGGGAAGCCGGATCAGCTTCCGCGCCGCACCGGCAAGATCGGTTTCCTCAGGGACCTCCTCAAGCCGGAACGACTCGCAGCGCGCACCATGCGCCGGCCGGGTATATTCCCTGCGGTAAACCGGGGCCCCTCCCCCCAGTACCAGACTTTCAGCAGGCACATCGGCCTGGAGCGCACCGCCCAGAAAGAATTGCAGCCGGCCGTCACCGGTGACTTCCCCGATCCGCACGCAATGAAGATCCCATTTCTCAAAGATCCGGAGCACTTCCTCCTCCCTGCCCCTTTGCACGACGATCAGCATTCTTTCCTGGCTTTCGCTGAGCAGCATTTCCCAGGCCTTCATGTCCGGCTGGCGGGTGGGGACCTGGTCCAGGTCGATCCGCATCCCATGTTCGCCCCTGGCACTCATTTCCGCGGTGGAGCAGATGATGCCGGCTGCTCCCATGTCCTGCATGCCGATGAGCGCTCCGCCGGGAACGATCTCCAGGCAGGCCTCCAGCAGTTTCTTTTCCTGGAAGGGATCCCCCACCTGCACGGCGGGCAGGTCCTCCGCACTTTTTTCGGTCAGCTCAGCCGAGGCAAAGGAAGCTCCTCCGATCCCGTCTTTGCCGGTATCCGATCCTACGATGAATACAGGATTGCCCACCCCCCGGGAAACCGCGGAAACGGTTTGGGAAGCCCGGACGATCCCGGCGCTCAGGGCATTCACCAGGGGGTTGGTCGCGTAGCAGGATTCAAAATAGACTTCACCGCCAACGGTAGGCACCCCGAAACAGTTTCCGTAATGGCCAATCCCTGCAACCACTCCGGCCAGCAGGTCCCGGGTCCGGGGCTGGTCCAGGGTCCCGAACCGGAGGGAGTTCAGGGAGGCCACCGGCCTGGCACCCATGGTGAAAATGTCCCGGTGGATTCCCCCGACCCCGGTGGCTGCTCCCTGGAAAGGCTCCAGGGCAGAGGGATGGTTATGGGATTCGATCTTGAATACGCATCCGTACCCGTCCCCGATGTCCACCATGCCGGCATTTTCTTCTCCAGCTTTCACCAGGAGCCTTTCCCCGTCCCGGGGAAGGGTTTTGAGCCAGAGGATGGAGTTCTTATAGCTGCAGTGCTCGCTCCACATGACCGAATAAAGGGCCAGCTCCGTGAAGTTGGGCTGGCGTCCCAGGATCCGGATGATCCCTTCCAGTTCTTCTCCGGTAAGTCCAAGCTTTTGGGCCTGCAATGCGGTGGGCTCCATGGAATTCAGGGTTGGAAAGAGGTCCAAAAGTAAGGAAAACCGGACTGCGGTTTTTTGAACCTATTTTAGCTGGAAAATAACCCTTGCAAGCCTCACTGCTCATCGTCTTTTTCCTGCTTTCCCTCTGGCTGGTGCCCCGGACCCGCTTCGTGCGGGAGTCGGGGCTGCCCCTCCGTGCGACCCGCCTGCTGCTCCTGGCCAAGCTCCTGGTCGGATTGGGTTGCGCCTGGTACATCATGGAGTTCCAGCCCCTCTCCGACAGTTATTCCTGTTTCCGGGAATCCATGCCGGCCTATCAGGCCCTGGTCCACCATCCCATTCGCTACATCACCCATATCCCGGATTATTTCCCCCGGTACGGGCTGGATTTTGGATCCCCCCTCAGTGCAGCCCACGGTTTCTGGAACCTCAGCTCCCACCAGTTCCTCCTGAAGTTCATGACCCTGCTCGATCTGTTCACCTGGGGAGGATTCCTGGCCAATGTGGTCCTTTTCAACGCCCTCGTTTTCCTGGGGGAGACCGCACTCTATCGCTTCTACCGGGAACAGGTGAACCTGGTACCCGTTGGCGGGGTGGTCGCCGCTTTCGCCATCCCCTCCCTGTTGGTATGGGGCAGCATTTTGGACAAGGACGGGTTGCTGATCACCCTCGTGGGTCTTTTGCTCTGGCAATCCGGGAGGGTCCTTCAAAAGAATGCCCGCCCCGGGGCCTGGTTCACCATCCTGGTCTGCCTGGTGTTGACGGGTCTCTTGCGGGATTATATCCTGGCCCTGCTTTTCCCGGCCCTGGTTTCCTGGGTCCTATGCCGCAGGCTGCGAGGAATCGCTCCATTATGGGTATTTGTGGGGGTATATATTTTATGCGGGGCTGTTTTTTTCAACCTGGGGAAAATGTCCCCTTCCCTGGACCTCCCGGGGCAGGTCAGCAGCCGGCAGGCCCGGTTCCTGGCGCTCCAGGGAGGGTCCCGGCTTCCGCTTCCGGAGCTCCGGCCGGGGTTTGGCGGGTTCCTGGCCCTCACCCCGGTTGCCCTGGACCATGTATTGCTGCGGCCCTACCCCTGGCAGCTGCACAAAGGGATCTATATTTCCGTTTTGCTGGAAAACCTCCTGCTGGTCCTGATCTTCTTCCTGATGCTGATATGCCATGCTGATTCCAGGCCTCCACCAGCCCTCTGGACCCTGGTTTTCCTCGGTTTTTCCCTGGTGCTGGTGATCGGGTATACCATCCCCTTCCTGGGTGCGATCAGCCGGTACCGGATTCTTTCCCTTTCGCTTCTGACGGCCGCGATCCTGTCGCGGACCGATTGGAAAAAGGTCGGAGAAAGAATCTGGAAATTATCACATTAAAATAAAATCTATACTATATATACCGGTTAGTTATCCACTGATTGAGCACAAATAATTCCATTTTCATCTGATTTCCCCGATATATTCTTAAAATTTCAGGAAGGCTCCGGTCAAAATTTGCTTAATTGCCTCCAGTCCGTTTTCTTTGCAAAAAAATCCAAACCATGCAATCCATCCGTTTTTCGGCCCTTGACGGCCTTGCCCTCGCAGCAAAACCCAAATCGGACAAGGTCGATAAAAAAATCACCGAACTTTTTTCCAGTCATGTGTTTTCAGGCCGGGTGATGCGGGAGCACCTGAGCGACGAGGCTTTCAAAAGCCTTCAAACCTCGATTAAGGCTGGCACCAAAATCGAACGTAAAATGGCGGACCAGATCGCCACCGGGATGAAGGAATGGGCGATGAAGAAGGGGGTGACCCATTTCACCCACTGGTTCCAGCCCCTGACGGGTGCAACGGCAGAAAAGCACGATACCTTTTTCACCGTCAAGAGTGATGGCACGCCCCTGGAAATATTTGACGGGGACGCCCTGGTGCAGCAGGAACCGGATGCTTCCAGTTTCCCCAGCGGTGGCCTGAGGGCCACCTTCGAGGCCCGCGGATATACGGCCTGGGATCCCTCCTCTCCCGCCTTCATCATGGACATGGGCGTGGGCAGGACCCTTTGCATTCCGACCATCTTCGTATCCTACAATGGCGAATCCCTGGACTACAAGGCTCCCCTTCTTAAAGCAATATCCGCCCTGGACAAGGCGGCCGTCGAAGTCTGCAATTATTTCGACAAGAATGTGACCAAGGTGATCTCCACCCTGGGCTGGGAGCAGGAATATTTCGTAATCGACGAATCCCTTTCCAACGCCAGGCCGGATCTGATCATGTGTGGCCGCACGGTGGTGGGGCATGCCCCGGCCAAGGGACAGCAGCTGGAAGACCATTATTTCGGATCCATCCCTGAAAGGGTTTACGCCTTCATGCGGGACTATGAGGACGAAGCTTACAAGCTCGGCATTCCCCTCAGGACCCGCCATAATGAAGTGGCGCCTGCCCAGTTCGAATGCGCGCCGGTCTTCGAGGAAGTGAACCTGGCCGTGGACCATAACCTGCTGCTGATGGACCTGATGACCAAGATTGCCAAGCGGCACCGGCTCCGGGTCCTGTTCCATGAAAAGCCTTTCGCAGGCATTAACGGCTCCGGAAAACATAACAACTGGAGCATGGCCACGGACACGGGAGTAAACCTCCTGGCTCCCGGAAAAACACCGAAGACCAACCTGATGTTCCTTACCTTTTTCATCAACACCATCAAGGCGGTTCACGATTACAGCGACCTGCTTCGGGCCAGCATCGCCTCCCCGGGCAATGATTTCAGGCTCGGGGCCAATGAAGCACCTCCCGCGATCATTTCCATTTTCACCGGGAAGTACCTGGCCAATGTGCTGAGCGAAATCGAGAACCGGGTGGATCACAAGTTCGATGAACAGGATGAAGCCATCCTGAAGCTGGACCTCCACCGCCATATCCCCGAACTGCTGCTGGACAATACGGACCGCAACCGGACTTCTCCCTTTGCCTTCACAGGCAACAAATTCGAATTCAGGGCTGTGGGGTCATCCGCCAACTGCGCCTCCGCGATGACGACCCTGGACAGCATCGTGGCCAAAACCCTGGTGCAGTTCAAAAATGACGTGGATGCCCTGATTGAAAAGGGTGAAAAGAAAGAGATCGCCATCCTCCAGGTGCTTCGCAAATACACCGTGGAATCCAAGAACATCCTGTTCGAGGGCAATAATTACAGCGAGGAATGGACAAAAGAAGCAGCCAAAAGACAGCTTCCCAATGTGAAGACCACTCCGCTGGCCCTGGATGTCCTGGCCTCCAAAAAGGCCAAAGCCGTGTTCGTGGAAGGGGGCATCTTCACCGACAAGGAGCTGGAAGCCCGCCATGAGATCCTGCTGGAAGATTACATCAAGAAGGTCCAGATCGAAGCCCGGGTAATCGGGGATCTTTGCACTAATACCGTGCTTCCTGCAGCCATCCATTATCTCAATAACCTGACCCAGAACATCGCCGGCCTGAAATCCATTGGCCTCTCCGAAGAGTCTTATGCCACCCAGAAAAACATCGCAGTCAAAATCTCCGAGCACATCAACACCATCGGTAAAAACGTGGAAGCGATGATCGGAGAAAGGAAGGTGGCCAACAAGATTGAACACACCCGGGACCGCGCCCTCGCCTACTGCGACAAGGTCAGACCCTATTTCGAAACCATCCGCTACCACGCAGACAAACTCGAATTCCTGGTGGAAGACCGGAGCTGGACCCTTCCCAAATACCGCGAGCTGCTTTTTTTGCGGTGATCCCGGAGTGCTTCCCCCAGGGCCCGCTCCCCTGAAAATAAAATACTCCCGGGCCATGAACTTTCATGGCCCGGGTTCTTTTGGGAAGGTCCTGAAGGCTTTTGAACTGAAGGGTGAAGGTCAGGAACCGGTTTTCCCGGTCATCTGGAAATGTTCCAGGAAACCGGTGTTGAAATTCCCTTTCCTGAAATTTTCATCCCGCATGAGCTGCTGGTGGAAGGGAATGGTCGTGCGGATCCCTTCGATAACGAACTCGCTGAGCGCCCGGTCCATGGTATTGATGGCTTCCTCGCGGGTCTGTGCCACGGCGATGATTTTGGCCACGAGGGAATCATAATAGGGCGGGATGACATAGCCGGCA
>JANWKA010000128.1 GCA_025451655.1 Chitinophagaceae bacterium
AACCTCACCAAATTCAACAAGCTGGATACCTTCAACATCCTGCTGAACAACGCCACGGTGGTGGGGATCAATTCCAATATCAGCTATGAGTTTGGAACCATGTTCAATGCCGAACTGAGTCTGAATTACAGCAAGGCCACCACCGGCCAGGGAACGGGCTATGAAAACTTCACCCACAGCATCGCCATCCGGTACAATTTCATGAACAATAACATGAACCTGGTTTTCAAGGCCATCGACCCCTTCAAGCAGGCTCAAACCTTCAGCGCATACAATGCCCCGAATTTCTCTATATTCACCCATACCCAGACCCGGTCCCGTTATTTCTCCCTGACCTGGAGCTATCGGTTCACCCGGATCGGCGGGAATAACCTGGACAAGCAGAAACAGGAAAACAGGAGGTACCGCAGGGGAGATGACAACGGCGGGAAAGAGATCAGGGATGTTTCTCCCATGGGCGGCGGCAGGCCCGACTAGGCACACAAATTGATAACAATAACAAAACTCACCCACCCAAAACTCTTCAATTATGAAAAGGTTTCTTTTGATCCTTGGATTAGCTGGCGTCGCAACAATCGGCGCTCAGGCCCAGGGCAATTTCCAGCAAAGTACGCCCCAGGAAAGGGCGGACCGCACTACCGCCACCATGCAAAAACAGATTACCGGCCTGACCTCAGACCAGGTGGATAAGCTCAAGGCAATCAATCTGGCCAGTTCCCAGAAAATGGATTCCATGTTCCAGGCCAACCAGGGCGGGGATCGTACCGCCATGCGGGCCCAGTTCCAGGAAATGCGGGCTTCCACGGATTCTACCTTAAAGAGTGTCCTCAACGACGACCAGTTCAAACAGTGGCAGACTTATGAAACCAAGATGAGGGACCGGATGCGGCAAAGGATGAATAACAACGGCGGGGGAGACAACGGCGGAGGCGGCGACAATGGCGGAGGCGGAGGCGGAAACTGATCCGACTCAAGCTTGAATTAAATGACCTTTAAGGGCGGGGAAATCCCGCCCTTTTTTATTTCCTTTCCACCAAAGCCTTCAAAGGATCGAATTGGTTCTGTTGTTTGGGCCATGAAGCCTTCAGTCAAAAAATTGATGCCAAAGTATTCAAGGATGATTCCATTTCTAAAGTCTTTGATTTTCCTCCATTCCCTCCCCTGCCTATCGGAAAAGAACCCTTCCTGAAATTCCTTTAAATGCCTGCTGGCACCAGTTTCAGGCATACAGCGTGCGCCACCGGGATCCTTTCCGGGGTCGGAGTCAGGTTTCCGGATTGGGCATCCCTG
Organism: Chitinophagaceae bacterium; assembly: GCA_025451655.1. Lineage (GTDB taxonomy): Bacteria > Bacteroidota > Bacteroidia > Chitinophagales > Chitinophagaceae > JANWKA01. The sequence continues at coordinate 1,291 of JANWKA010000128.1, forward strand.
CGGAATACGACGATATCGCCGCTGTTCTGGTGGCCGACCAGAACAAATCGTCCATCCGGTGTGATCAAAAAGTAGCGGGGAGTCTTTCCCAAGGAGGAAGTGCTACCGGCAAAACTGAGATGGCCGTCCTTTGGATCGATCCGGAACCAGACCAGGTCGTTGAGGGCATCCCGGTTGGAGGCGTAAAGAAATTTCCCATCCGGGGAGCAGTGCAGGTCGGCCGCCGTAAAGGTCCCCGAATATCCCGCGGGAATCGTGGAAACCGTAGATCGGGTGGTCAGTTTTCCGGGATGATAATCAAACTGGGTAATGGTGCCTCCCATTTCCTGGATCAGGTAGATCCACCGGTGGTCATTGGAGAATATGGGTATCCGGGGGCCCCTGGCCGCCACCACGGAAACATAGGGCGGGTTCCCCGGGGCAAGGTGGCCCGTGGAGGGATCCAGCTCGTAGGTAAAGAGCCGGTCCAGCCCCAGATCGGAAACGAAAACATCCCGGTCATTCGGAGCGACCAGGACACAATGGACATGGGGCCCTTCCTGTCTCAGGGGATCGTACCCATGGCCATGATCCTGGATTTTTCGGGTAGCCTGCCCGATCCTTCCGTCTTTTCCCAGGGGAAAAAGGGTGAAGCTTCCGCTCGTGTAATTCGCAACGAAGAGCCATTTGCCGGTCTGATCGGTGGTAATGTTACAGGGATCGTCCCCCTGGGAAAGCTGGCTGTTGAGCACCCGGAGGGCGCCGGTATTCCGGTTGAAGGAATAGGAAAAGACCGATCCTCCCCTCCCCCCATGGGTTTCACTGACCGCGTAAAGGAACCGGTCGTCAGGGGAAAAGCTGATGAAGGATGGGTTTTCGATTCCCTTCACGGCACCTACCCACCGGGCTGCCCCGCTGGAAGGGTTGAACCGGTAGACGAAGATGCTGTTGCTGTCGGCCGGGCCGTAGGTTCCGGCCAGAAGGAAATAGGACTTCGGCGCACTGTGGCCGGACTGGGCACCTGCAGGGGCAATGGGGGCCAAAAGGAGCAGGAGGGGCCAGAAAAACGAAAGAAATTTTTTGGACATGGGCACTTTTTTCGGAAAGTTAAGGCACCGCTGCGGTAATTCCCACCGGCACTGGAGGGCAGGTGGGCCCTGTAAAACCAACCCCTACCCTTGCTTTTAACCCCCAATTCTCCCCTTTCCCGGGTTATTTTCCGGCATTCCCTAAGCGGGCCGCCAACGGCAACTTCCCAGGGGTACTTTTATGAATCGGAACCGCATTGAAAAACCAGATACGGGTTTTCATTTCCCGCCGTTCCCGCCCGATCCCGGCCCAGAATATTCATTAACCTTATTTTATCCGCTATGAAATTCTTGATGCTGATCCTGATTTCCGGATTTTCCCTGGGCCATGGTGCCAAAAACGGCCCCCTTTCCAAATCCGTTGTTCACCGGGTTGATTCCTCCAAGCTGGAACAATGTCATTACCGTTTTCCGGACGGTACCCGTTGCACGGAACTGGTCTGGAAGCCGGCGAAATTCTGTCCCAGGCACCGGGGGTCCTGACCGGTCCGGCAGCTGCTCCCTCTTTCCCGATTAACGGGATGGAGTGAACAGTTTATCCTTCACGAGATTTCCCAGCTTTTTCCCGACGTCCATGCCCACCATTACCGAATTGAGGTAATGAATTCCACCATAGAACCGGCTCATCGAAACTTCGTAAGCAGCGTCATCCATGCTGTTGAAATGCCGGTCGGGCCAGCCCCAGTCCCTTTCCGAAGAATCCCGGAACGCCGTATTATTGCCATACAGCCTGCCGAGGATCGTGGATGCCGCAGCCGAAATCGTGGAGTGCGCGCTGTAATATTCAGGGAATGGGGGAGTCTGCAAATAAGGTTTCCATTCCGGGTTAATGTATTCGTTAATATAGGTCTCCGGACGGATCAGGTCCCAGTGGTACTTCGCCCACCAGCAGGCGATAAATCCGTCAAACATCCCGATCGAGGTTCCCGCATAGGTCTCCGCCGTATGACCGAAATCCGCATGCTTTAACTGGCAGATCGTCCCGGTCACCTCCATCCAGTGTCCGCAGGGAGTCATGGCCTTGGTGGCGAACATGAGATGGCCTTCCACATGAAGGGCGAAGCTGTTGCAATCCCAGAAATTGGCGATCCATTTTCTTTCCTTGTCCAGGGCAATACCGGTATCCATCACCTGTTTGGCCATGTTATAAAACGGGCTTCCCGGCTTTTTGCTGAAGGCCATCGGACCAGGGACCGGGAACTGGTTGGGGCTGTCCAGGGCGATGGTGCGGATGGATTCCCAGGCGGGCTCCACTGCGGCAAAATAACCCGGAGGGGTCGGAACCCAATGGCCGTCTTCGTGGGAAATGGTGTGCTGGATGCCCCGGGTCTGGGCATAGATATCCTTTTTGGACCAGGATAGCACGGAATCCCCTACCGCTTTCCCATAATCGATGGAAGCCTGGTACATCGCCGGGCTCATGGTGGATTGACGGGCAAGGGTCCGGACCGAATCCATATAATGGTTCATCTTGTCCTCCGTAAAGATCAGGGCCTGGCCAACGGTGGAAAGCGCGATGAGGGAGGCGAACTGGAAATCCACCGATGCTCCTGAAGGTGGATCCGGGATTTGGGTCAGGCCCGGAACCTTCCCGTCCAGGCGGGGCAGATCCGGATTGCCCCGGGTGAGGGTCTCATAGCCCGCGATGCAGGAATAGGCGAATATCCGGGATGCGACCGGGGGCGAAAAGATGTCGTAGATCACGGCATAGTTCAGTGCATGCACCGTCCGCTCGTAAAGCAATGGATTGTGGAAAACCTCCCGGAAATCTTTTTTCTTCTGGCAAGAAACCAGGAATAAAAATATCGGGGGCAGGGCATATTTGAATTTCCCGGGCAAGAATCTCATGGTCGAATATTTCGGTTAGGCTAAAAGAAAGGAATCATCCGCAAATTGCTGAACCGCCCTGGTCCGGTGGCAGGGCCAGGGGGATATGGGGACGGAGGATCAGGGTGCATGCTGATCCCCGGGGCAAACCAATCTGAGGGATTTCATTCAGCCGGGCCAGGTCCCGCCCGGTGGGACCCATCAGCAGGATCCGGATCGGGAAGGTCTGCGCCTTGCGCGGACCCGTGGGAACCCCGGTGGTGGTGGGCAGGAAATGGATGATCCGTTTCAGGGCCGTGGCGAGGCTTCCGGAAGAACCCGGGGCGATCCGCACATACAGCGTATCTCCGCGGTAGCGATATCCCACCTCCCGGTAATGCTGACCATCCTTCGAAAAGTTCCCGGAAAGTCCCCGCTCCGGCCGGTTTTCAGGCCCATAGGGGAGTTCGGGTCCAGGAATTACCAAAAGAATCCTTGAATCCGGAACCATCCCCGCGGCCGCTTCCCCCAAAAGGATTTTCCCCTGCCTGGCTGGATCCGGTTGGATCAGGAGGGTTCCGGCTGTGGAAAATATAAAAACTCCCAAAAGGAGCATCGAGGCCAATCGTTTCATCTGCGGAAATCAGAGGGGCTAAAATTAGAAATTTTTCCGGCCCTTCCTTCAAAAACTGCCGGTCAGGGCGATTGGGGCACACTGAACCGGTAGCCCGGGTTGGGGATCAGGGCATTGGTCTTTCTGATCAGGCTGTCGATGACCGGCTGATCCAGGTGGACGGTGAGCAAGGTTTGGGAAGGCTGGCCGGCGCACTGAATCCGGACCAGGACGGAAACCCGATCCGAACCCTTGGTCTCGTTCAGGTTTTGCAGCGGGTCCAGCCGGACCTGGCGGACAAACTGGTAATATCTGGCCACCTGCTGCCCATCCAGCCGGATCCCATAAAGCATGGAGTCCCTGCACCGGGTGAACAGGCACCGGTAATGCAGTGCGAGGCTGTCCGGGGTGACGATATAATCCAGTGTATATCCCTCAGGCTGAATGGTATACAGGATATTGACCTGGAAGGGAGGAATGGAAAGCGAAGGCGAAAATTCCGATACCGGAGGAATAAAAATCCATAAAAGGAATAAGGGCGTTTTCATCGGATGGACTTGGAATGGCCCGGGGAACCAGCCCCAAAGCCATTTTTACATTCCGGGGATGGGGTTAAAATAATATTTTTTTAATTCTAATACAAAATATTGTTAATTTCCCGCACTTAACGATCCCTTTGGAAAGAGCTGGAGCCTTATTGCTGACCTTTCTGCTGCTGCTGACCTGCGGAGGTTACTTCGGGGTCTTTCTTTTGGTCCAGCACCGGGCAGGAGCCCAATTGGAAAGTCGCCTGGATCAACCCAGCGGGAACGAGAAAGCAGACCTGGTACTGATGACTCCGGTCGCCCTGCCCTACCAGGGCGACCGGCAAATAATGCGCAACTCCCGGGAAAGCCTGGTGGTTGGCGGCCAGCACTTTACAGCCCTTTCCCGTAGCATCATCCACGACACCCTGTACACTTATTTTGTCCGGGATGCCTATACCAACCAGCTTTATGGAAACCTCAACCGGCTCATCCAACTCACCGCAGGCCAGCCTCTTTCCACCAGGGGGAATGTTCATCCCCCGGACAACCTGCTGCGGGAATATCTTCCCCTGAACGCATCAGGGGCCTTACCTGTTCCGGCAACCACCGAGGCTTTCTGGCGCGCGCTTACCTGCGCCCTGCCTCCAGATCCCCAAATCCGACCTGAAACCCCGCCTCCCCAGTCCCTTGTTTGAATTTTTAACGGGTCCGGAGAAAATCCGGATCCCGTTTCCAGAAAAAAACCGGAATCTACTTCCGAAAGGGAGCAGGGACGGTAGATCTACATCATACAAAATCAACGGAATCTTATGACTATTTTTTTACGGCATATTCATTTCCATTCCCCGTCCCTGGAAACCCCATCACCCCAACCAGCACCCGGGAGAAGCTTTTGGAGCATGTTTCTTCTGACCGGCCTGGTGACGGCCTGTTGCGGGGCATGGACTCCTTCCTCCGGCCAGGGCTGCGTCGCCCTTCGCGGACTGGGACAGGCTGGAGGAATAGACGTGAACCAGCCCAACCTGGAGAATCATACCTGGCAGCTCAATACGGATTTCAGATATTTCAATTCCTTCCGTCATTATGTCGGCACCGCCGAGCAGTTTCAAAGGCTCCAGTTGCACAATAACGTGATCAATTACGCCTATAACTTCGACTTTGGCCTCACCTATGGCTTAACCAACCGCTGGTCCTTCAGCCTGGACCTTCCCTTCCTGATTTTCATGAGGTCCCAGCTGATCAAAGGCACTGCCACCCGGGAGCATACCCATTCCCATGGGATTGGCGATACGAGGATTTATACCGATTACTGGGTGCTGGATCCCAAAACCCATTTCCACAGCAACCTGCAGGCGGGCCTCGGGATCAAGCTCCCCACCGGAAATTATGATGTGAAGGATTATTTCTATGCCCTGCAGTCAGGCAACACCTTCACCCGGACCCTGAAACCGGTGGATGAGTCCATCCAGCCAGGGGACGGAGGCTTCGGGATCACCTTTGAGCTGAACGGTTTCGCCCGGCTTTCCGGCACCCTTTACGGGTACGGGAATTTTTTCTATCTGCTCAACCCCCGCGGCACGAACGGGGTGGTTACTGGCCAGAGCAACCCTTACGCGAACATCACCAGCGTTTCGGACCAGTTCATGGCCCGGGCGGGAATCACGGAATTCTTTACCTCGATCCATGGTCTTTCCGCAAGCCTGGGGGGCCGGATGGAATGCATTCCGGTGCGGGACTTGCTGGGACCCAGCGAAGGATTCCGGAGACCGGGATATGTTATTTCCGCGGAACCGGGGATCGGATATATGGCTGGAAAATCCGAGTTTACCCTGAGTGTCCCGATTGCTGTTGTCCGGGACCGGACCCAGAGTGTCCCGGACCGGGAATACCAGTCCTCCACCAAAACGCCCCAGCATGGAGATGCGGCTTTTGCAGATTATGAAGTCTCATTGGCCTACAATTACCGGTTCTGATCCGGGAATATTGCTGGCCCCAGCCTTTTCACCAATAAGAGAAAGGCAGGGACCCGATTTGAAAATCGGGAAAGGCTGGTCCCCTCCGGGGATCAGCCTTTCATGCTGTATGCGCCATAATAGGCGGCCCCCAGCAGGGCACAGCGGGGATTGAGTACCACATGGATGGGGACCTGCTCCAGCAGGGCTTCCATCCGGTCGCTTTTCAGGAAATGATTTCGGAACAGGGCCGGGTTGCTGATCAGGGAAACCAGGCGAGGCGGAATGCCCCCGGCAAGGAACAAGCCTCCTGTGGCCTTGTATTTGAGCACCAGGCTGGTGGATTCTTCGGCCATGAAACGAATGAAATGCCACAGGGCTTCCTGACAGATCGGAGCTGCACCCCCCAGCCCGTTTTGGGTGATGGCTGCTCCCGCGTCCTCCAGCGCCACCAGGGGCGCGAGCCAGGCGGGCTCTTCCATATGGATCTCCTCCTTCAGGAATCTGTAAATATGGGTGAGTCCCGGACCGGAAACCAGCCTTTCCCAGCTGACTATGCCGAACTTTGCTGCCAGCCATTGATAAAGTTCAACATCCAGGCTGGTGCGCGGGAAAAATTCGCTGTGACCCCCTTCGGTGGCAATCGGAAGGTATCCTTTCCCGGTCCAGAACAGCCCTCCTTCCCCCAGGCCGGTTCCCGGCGCCAGGATGGCAGCGCAACCTGGCTGGGCAGTTTCCGGTTGGTGGATGGATTGCAGTTCGCCCGGTTTCAGGCCTGCCAATCCATAGGAAGTGGCTTCCAGGTCATTGATCAGGCCCACTTCCCGGATCCCGGTTTCCCCTGCGATCTGCTGGCTGTCCAGGACCCAGGCCAGGTTCGTGGTCTGTACCTTTCCTGAAATTACCGGTCCTGCGATTCCCAGGCAGATCCGGTCGATTTTCCCCTGGGGGTTACTGTCCAGGAAGGCCCGGATGATGGCTTCAAATGAGGGATAATCCCGGGAAGCAAATCGCTGTTCCCGGACCAGCTGCATCCCCGAGGAGGTAGAGTGGTAAAGGCCCAGGTTCGTCTTGGTTCCCCCGATATCCCCTGCCACAATATGGATATCATCCCCGGGCCCATGAGGGGGCCTTTGGAATTCCAGGGGAACGGCAAAGAAAGGGTTGGAGGGTTGGGCCATGGGGAATGGTTTGGGCAAAAATACAGCCGGGACCCTTCAGACCCCGCCATTTTCCACCGATGGAGAATATCTTTTTGGATCAGGGATAATTCCTTAATTTCATTGTTGTAACCCATCTTCCAACCATAGCCCGATTTTTATGCAAAATTTCACCCAGAAAAAATGGATAGCTGGAGGCCTGATCACCGGGTTCTTCCTGATGGTCTCCTTCGCTTTCAGACAGCAACCTGCTCCCCCTCCGCACCGGCCGGGTCCACAGAATCTGAAAATCCTTCCCAGGAATATCGACCATGTGGCCCTCATCCATATCATGGATCAATACTGCGAGGCGCTGGGATATAAATGTTTTAATTGTCATGCTGCTTCGGCCACCGGACATGGAATGGATTTCGCATCCGATGCCAAGCCTGAGAAGACCACTGCCCGTGGCATGATGCGGATGGTGGAAAAGCTGAACAAAAAGTTTTTCAAGGTGAAGGGCAGTTTCGCCGACAACTTCAACAACGTGAAATACGAGGTGAGCTGTTACACCTGCCATCACGGAAGCGAACACCCGGCCATGATGGCTCCCGCCGAATCCGGTCACCAGGGCAATCCCCCTCCTCCCCCTCCCCCGGTAAAAAATTAAATCCAGATTGGAACCTGGGTCTCCGGGGGCGTTCCCGGGACGGGGAAGTTGCGCCCGGATCTCTTCATTCAGGAACCCGCAGCGACTTTCCCGGGATGGGACCCAGCCGGAATGTTTCCCTGAGTCCAAATTCCGGAAGGAACCTGCAAAAAAAAAGCGCCGGTGACCTAAGTCCTCCGGCGCCTCCAAGCCACACTAAAAAAGCCGCTCAATTCATTCGGGTTATTGTGAAGCACGCTTCAGGACCAGGGTGCGGGACGAGCCATCCTGGCGCTGGGTGGTTAACAGAATGGAATCTCCATCGTATTTGCCAAGATGATGGGTCAGGTTTCCATTGAAGTCCAGGTCAAAAAACAGGGAATCCTGGGCTACCCGGCCGTTTTCAAGCTGGATCGGATCTCCGCCCTGGGGAGGATCCAGCGTGCCGGCGAGACTGTCCCCCGCGGTCTTCAGGTGAAAGTTCAGGGTAAAGTCCCCGTTCTGGCCATGTATGGTGGCGGTCCAATTCCCCGCGATGCCCTGGGCAATCGCTGCGCCTCCCAGGCCAAGGGAAAGCAGGGCGGTAAAAAAGATCTTCTGGATCATGTGATGGGTTTTGGTTTAGAGTGAAAGGGGGTCAATAGCTCATCATCTGGTTGGCATTCTGCATTCCTTCCCCCTGGGATTTGAGGTCCTTGCGCTTGAACAGGGAGAAATCATATTTTCCGAAACGGTAGCTCAGGTTCAGGCGGATCATCTGGGGATCCGTCAGCCGGGTATAATCCTGTGAGAAAAGGTTGCTGAAAGAATACTGGTTGAATTTCCGGGTCCTGAAAATATCATTGAAGCTCAGGGTGGCCGTGAGGGATTTATCCTTCAGGAAGGTCTTCTGGAGGGCCAGGTCGGTTTCCCAGTTGGCTTTGAGATAGCCCTGGGAGGCGCTTTGGGCCTGCATACCGGGTCCGCCGCCACCGGGACCGCTCTGGGAGCTCACGGGGAGGTTGGTTTTGGATTGGTAAACTCCGGATAGCTGGATGCTGAATCCGGCGGGTAATTTGAAGTTATTGTTCAGCTTGGCGAAACCGCTGACCAGGTTATTATTATACCCCAGGGAATCCTGGGTGCCGGTATTGATGTCGGAACTGTAAAGGTTCACATTCAGGGAGGCGTCCCACCATTTTGCGGGGAAAAGCTGCAGGGTGATTTCGGTTCCATAGGAATTGCTGGAATTGGCATTGATGAAGGTGTTGATCAGCACCTCCTGGTTGTTGATCGGATCCAGGGCGGTCTCCAGGAACCGGGTGATCAGGTGGTTGGTGTTCTTCCAGTAAAGGGAAGCCAGGATATTATTGCCGCTCCTGAAGGTCTTGGAATAGGAAAATTCGAAAGAGTTGGTAAACTCCGGCAGCAGACCCGGGTTGCCCCTGGAAATATTCAGGTTATCGGAATAGTCCGTATAGGGCATCAGCTGGAAGAAATTCGGGCGGTTCACCCGGCGGGAATAGCTCAGCTGAAGCTGCTGGTTGCCGGAGAGGGCCTGGCCCAGGAAAACGGAGGGAAAAAGGCTTACCGGGTAATGGTTGGAGAACACCTGGCCGGTATTGGTCAATTGGCCGTTGTAGCTGGAGCTTTCTGCCCTCAGGCCGGCCTCGTAGCTGAACTTCCGGATGGTGCTGGAAAAATCCACATAGGCCGCATAGACCGAGCTGGTGCTTTTGTAATCATCAATGGTGGCTGGAACCTGCTGGTATTGTCCAACAGAATCCATGACAAAATTGCTGCTGTTGTTGGTATTGCCGTTGGATGCGGCCCGGATCCCTGCTTCCAGTTTGCTTTTCTTGTTATTTATGGGCAGGGTGTAATCGCTCTGGAAGGTAAAAAAGGAAATATTGCCGTTACCCATCAGCTTCTCCTGGTCCACGCTGGTCAGGGTGCTGGTGGATTTACTGTAATAGTCGGTGGCATAGCCCGTGAAATTGCTTGTGGTCCCCTGGTTATAGTTCAGGTTGGCGGTGATCTTCTCCCCGTCCTTGTGGAACAGCTGGACCAGGCTGAACTGTCCTCCCTCGAAATTGAAATCGTGTGAACCGGAAGTATTGTTCTGGGTCAGCGTGCTGGTGGTCCCTGAAGAGAAAAGGCTGTCCTGCTCTCCCGAGATCGACTGGGTGGGGTCGAATTGCCCGTGCACCTTGATGGCCCCGACAGAAAGCGTGGTATAGTTGGTAGCGAAATAATCCAGCCCGATCCTTCCGAAGGCGAAACCGCCCCGGGTGCTGCTCGTGTTATTCTGGTCGATGACGGACTGGGGATTGCCGAAATAATTATTCCGGTCGGTGATCCCGGTAGTATGGGAGACCAGGTGCATGTCCATGGCATTGGCCGAGACATTGATTTTACCCTGGCGCAGGTTGATATCACCGCCCAGGTTATAACCCCCGTTTTTATCAGTTCCTGCCCTCAGGTCTCCGTTCATTCCCTGCTTGCGCTGTTTTTTCAGCACGATATTGAGGATTCCTCCGCCTCCTCCCGAGGCATCATATTTCGCGGAAGGGTTGGTGATGATTTCGATACTCTGGATATCATCTGCAGGGATCTGGTTCAGTTGCAGGGTGGTAGGCTGTCCATCCACGTAAATCTGGGGGGTCTTGTTGCGCATGGTCACATTGCCGTCCGCGTCCACGAGTACCGAGGGAACGTTCTTGAGGACATCCTGGGCGGTGCCCCCAACGCTCACCAGGTTCTTTTCCACGTTGAATACCTTTTTGTCGGCCTCCAGGGTGAGCAGGGGCTGGTTTGCGGTGACCGTGACGGCCTTGAGCTGGTTGGCATCCGTGGTGATCCGGATCCGGCCCAGGTCCTTGTCGAAATTCGGCATATTATCCGGATTGATGGACCCCTGTCCTGCCTGTCCGGCCTGGGCCGGGCTGGGCCTTGCCGTGCTGGCTCCATTGAATTTCAGGATGGTGACAGGAAGGGTGATCTTGCGGTAGCCCATCATGGAAATTTCCACTTTCAGCACCCCGATGATCGGAAGATCCTCCAGACTGAACTCCCCGTTTCCCCCGGTGGTGGTTCCTTTCAGCAGGATATCCTTGCGGGAATGGGTGGCTGAATCGTATTTATTCTGGAGGACCAGGACGGTCGCACCGGGAAGGGGGGTTCCTCCCACGGAATCCTCCACGGTGCCGAATATATGGCCGATCGAAGGGATGGTCCGGGTTCCCCCGCCTCCCATGGGAAACTGGGCCCGCGCTGTGGCGGCACTAACCAGGACCAGGAGGATCAAACAAGCTTTTTTCATGACTGGCGGATTGCGGAAAGATTTTTATCCAAATGCGATGCAAAGATAGGCGGCCCCCCCGGGGAGGAAATCTAAAATGAGACGAGGGGTAAAAATCCGGCGACGAAAGGGTCCGGAGTCATTCCCCGGGGCGGCGGACCAGCTGCTGGAGGGATTCCCGGTAGCTTTCACTGACCGGAAGCTCCTGGGCGCCCAGCAACAGGCTGTTTTTGCGCACCGCGGTGATATGGGCCACGGAAACAATATAGGATTTGTGGATCCGGAGGAACTTGCCCGAAGGAAGTTCCTCCTCCATGGCCTTCATGCTCATGCGGGTAACCACTGGCCTCGGGTTATCCTGGAGGTGGATCCGGATATAATCCTTCAGCCCCTCGATCCAGGTGATCTGGCTGATAACCACCTTCAGCATGCTGTAGTCGACATTGACAAAAAGGTAATCGGGCCATTTGCGGTCGTCTTCCCCTTTTTTGGCCTGTTTCAGCTGAAAGAATTCCTGGGCCTTGTTACAGGCCTTGATGAACCGGTCCAGGGGGACCGGTTTGACCAGGTAATCCACCACATCCAGGTTGAAGCCTTCCAGGGCATATTTTTCATAGGCCGTGATGAGGATGATCATGGGCCGCTGGGCCAGGCTCTGGATGAACTGCAGCCCGGTCATTCCAGGCATCTGGATGTCGATGAAGATCAGATCTACCGCCTGGCTCTGCAACACCTTGAGGGCTTCCAGGGCATTATGGCAACGACCCACCTGGTTCAGGAAGGGGACCTTGCTGATATTGTCTTCCAGCAACTCGAGGGCGAGCTCCTCATCATCTATGGCGATACAGCGCAGCATCAGGAGAAACGGATTTGAAGGGTGACACTGAACCAGGGAGCGGCATCGGAGATCTCCAGCCTCTGGCGGGTGCCATAAAGCAGGTTCAGCCTCCTGCGAACATTGGCCAGCCCGATGCCGGATCCCCTGTCCTTCTGATCCCCGGCGGCCGGGTTGAATTTGTTACGCACCGTGAATTTCATCTGGTTGGCGTCCACTTCCATCCGGATGCTGATCTCCGGGTCCTCGATCATCCCGGTCCCATGCTTGAAGGCGTTTTCCACGAAGGGGATCAGGAGCATCGGTTCAATCTGGAACTGGCCCGGGTCCATATCCAGGTCCACTGCCACTTTCATGTTCCGTCCGAACCGCTGCTGCTGCAAATCAATATAGCTCTGAAGATACTCCAATTCCTTTTCCAGGGGGACTTTGTCCTCATCGGCCTCATAAAGCATATACCGCATCAGGGAGGACAGCTTGATCAGGGAAGATTCCAGGTCGGGTGATTTCTTTCGGGCCAGGGCCACCATGTTGTTCAGCACATTGAACATGAAATGGGGGTTGACCTGGGAACGAAGCAGGCTCAGCTCCGGTTTGAGGTTTTCATTTTCCTTTTCTTTTCCCAGTCTCTCCGCCCGCATCCGGTCCACGATCAGCTTGTAGGCCGTGCTCATGGCGATGATCATCACGTAGGGAAAAATCAGGAAGGGGAAGACCAGGGTTCCCAGCAGGACCAGGATCAGGGAATGGACGCCAGCAAAGCGCCAGAAGGTCCGGTGGGAAAGAAGCCTGGGCACCAGCACATAGGCGTTCAGGTAGAACACCCCGATCATGACCAGGGTGACTGCAATATCCCAGGGACTGGTCCCCGAATGAGGCTTTTTGGGTGCGGGGTGGTGTACCTGGTTGAATACCGGGCTGAGCAGGAAGGGAAGGGAAATAAACAGGACCCAGAAGGCGATTTGCAAAAGAACGACCACCCAGGTTCGCTGATACCAGGCATTTTTCATCCTGCAAAATTAGGGAGGGCCGGCCTGAGTTGGAGCCCCGGAGAGCCATTTAGCGACCAAACCCGGATTTTCGTCTACGAGCAGGGAACCCGGCCGGATGCATTCCCCGGGGATTGCATTATTATTATGTGGCAAAATCCAGTCTATGACCTTCCCCCTGAAGACCCTGACCCTGGCCCTGCTCCTTTCCGCCCCATGGGCCGCATGCCATCGCTCCTCCGCCCCCCGGTCCGCTCCCCCGGACAGTTCGGGGGCAGCGGTGCTCACCATCGACGGATTCCGGTTCCGGGACCTGGACCACAACGGAAAACTGGATCCCTATGAGGACATCCGGCAGCCGGTGGAAGCACGGGTCAGCGACCTCCTGGGTCGCATGACCCTGGAGGAAAAAGCCGGGATGATGTTCATCAACGGGGTCCGGGTGAATCCGGACGGATCCCTGCAGGACAGCCCTCCCGGACCCGGCATCCGTTCTCCGGGACAACCGGTCCGGACCCTGCTGCTCGGCAAACACATGAACCATTTCAACCTCTGGGCCATACCGGACCCAGGCACTCTTTCCCTCTGGTATAACCGCCTTCAAAAGCTCGCCGAGGGCACGCGACTGGGCATCCCGGTGACCATTGCCTCCGACCCCCGGAGCGCATTCACCAGCAATGCTGCCATGTCCTCCGCTGCCCGGGGTTTTTCCCAATGGTGCGAGCCGATCGGGCTGGCTTCCATCGGGGACAGCAGTTTCACCCGGGAGTTTGCCAACATGGTTCGCCAGGAATATCTCGCCGTGGGTATCCGGGTGGCCCTGCATCCCCAGGCAGATCTGGCCACCGAGCCGAGATGGCCGCGGATCTCGGGAACCTTCGGAGAAGACGCGGGGCTGGCTTCCCGGATGGTCCGTGCCTATATCCTCGGTTTCCAGGGAGACCGGCTCACGGATTCCTCGGTGGCCTGTGTGGTGAAGCATTTCCCCGGAGGCGGCCCCCAGAAAAAAGGTCTCGATCCTCATTTTGATTTCACCCTGGGACAGGTCTATCCTGGCCATCATTTCAGTTACCACCTCATTCCGTTCCAGGCGGCATTTTCCGCCGGCGTCGCAGAAGTGATGCCTTATTACGGGGTTCCCGTGGATCAGACTTCCGAAAATGTGGGCATGAGCTTCAACCGGGATATTATCACGGGACTGTTAAGGGACCGTTTTCATTTCGACGGGGTGATCTGCACGGACTGGGGCATCCTCACCGACACCAAAATGGGAAATCTGGTCTGGAAGGCCAGAGCCAGAGGGGTGGAGCAGCTTACCCCGCAGCAGCGCATGCTGAAGGCCATCGATGCGGGAGTGGACCAGTTCGGAGGGGAAAACATTCCGGAAATGCTGGTCGCCCTGGTCCGGACCGGGAAGGTCTCCCGGGGCCGGATGGACAGCTCGGTGCGCAGGCTCCTCCGGGTGAAATTCGAACTCGGCCTCTTCGACAACCCGTATGTGGATCCCTCCCGCGTTGCCCGGATCGTGGGCAACCCGGATTTCCGCGCCGCCGGCGCAGCCTCCCAGCGCAGGGCCATGGTGCTGCTCCGCAACGAACCCTGGCACCAGGCCCCGATCCTGCCCCTCCAGGAAAACAAGCTGAGGATCTTTGTCAAAAATATGGATCCCCGCGTGGCCGCTACCTATGGAACCATTGTCTCCGATCCGAAGCAGGCGGATGTGGCCATAATCCGGCTGAGCACCCCATTTTACCCGGTTGGAACCCTGCCGATGGCCCGGATGTTCCACCATGGTGACCTGGACTTCAAGGGAAAGATCCTGGACAGCATACTGACCCTGGAAAAGACCTTGCCGACAATCGTGGACATATATATGGACCGGCCTGCCGTGATCCCCCGGATCAATGCGGCCTGCAAGGGTTTGCTCGTGGATTTCGGGGCCAGTGATGAGGCTGTTCTGGATGTCATTTTCGGAAAAAGCAGGCCGCTGGGCCATCTCCCTTTCGAGGTGCCTTCCTCCATGGAAGCGGTCCGGATGCAGCAGGAGGACGTGCCCTATGATTCCCGCAATCCCCTGTACCATTTCGGGGCAGGCCTTTCCTACCGACCCTAAAAGATTTCCCCCAGGTTAACGGCGAAACCCTGGGAGCCGTCGATACCGAAACCGTAGTCCACGGCCAGATTGGTCCTGGAGAATTTATTCAGCTTCACCCGGATGCCGAACCCTGCGCCCGGTTCGACGACCTGGAATTCGTCATCGGAAATCTGGGTGAAGGATTGGGCATTGGCGAACAGGACCCCCCCGAGCAATCCGTTCCGGGTGATTCCGAACCGGAATTCGGCCTCCAGGTAGAGCATGTCCTTCCCCCGGAATCGTCCTTGGATATATCCCCTTCCGGTATTATTATAAGGATCCCATCCGGTGCTGGGAAGCAGCAAGTAAGGCGGATTACCCGAAAGGGTGAACCAGTCATAACTCCACAGGGCGATCACGTTTTCATTGCGGTCCGACAATCTGAAATATTTGCGCAGGTCCACCTGGAGGGACTCCCAGTCCTGGCCACTGCCCAGCCAGGTATAGTTGGTCCGGTAAACCAGGTGGCTGTAGCCCCCTCCCAGCGGATTGACGGGGTTGCCCCGCGTATCATAAAGCAGGTCCAGGGTGATCCCCACTGCCTTTTCAATAGGATAGAAGCCGTATTGGTCGAAATCGGAAATCTGGCCTTTGGGAGGATCGATCTCCTCAATGTTCCAGAGATAATCCACATCCAGTCCCACCCCCCCGTAAACATGGTCGGTAATTTCCCGGCTGAGATCCTGGTAGAACCGGAGGTAATCGTAATTCACGGCATAGGCATCCCTGGGAAGGGTATATCCACCCAGACCATAGGTATAGGAAGGATATTTCAGGTACCTCCAGTCGGATTGGAAATTATATTTGTTGTCGGCAGACCAGATATTGGACTGGAGCGGAACAATGAGCTGGTGGTACTGGGAATAGGTGATGCTGGTCAGGATATTGGACTGGTTGGGTTGGGGCTGCGGACTGGTATTGAAAACCAGGTTGGCCGCAGCGATGCCGGCAAAGCCTGTCAGCAGGGTGTATCCCAGGGCCGGGACAGCAGAAAACAGGGGGTGGAGGACCTGGTTGGAGGTATCGTCCCTTTTGGAAGGATCCTTTCCGACCGCGATGGTGACCAGGTCAATCAGGTCGATCTGCTGGCTGACCGGAAAGAGCCAGAAAGGGGTGGTAGGAAGCAGTGGGGAAGGCCGGGGCGAAAGGGTATCGGCCTGTTGCCCCAGGGCCTGGAGCGACAGGAGGATCAGGAGCAGGGTCCATAATTTTTGGGGAAACCGGTTCAAAGGCGTTTTCAGGTTTTTCCTGGACCAGCTGAACCTTTGTTACCTGGAGGATTCGCTGTACAGCAGGCCATTAGACCGTTTTTTAATAGAAAGTTTAAACCGTTGGTCACATTGCCCTTCCAGGAACTGGAAAAGGCAGGAGCTTCATGGAACGCGGCAAAATTAGAAAACTAACGCATCAAAACCTCCGGATTGGGCTCCGGCCGTTTGGGCCATCCTATTTTCACTATTGAGGGGCAACGGTTAATCCGGGGAGGAAGCCTGATTTGCCCCGGTTTTCATCATCCTGAAAAATGCATTTATGGAAAAAAGACCAATGGGCCGATCCGGGATCACCGTTTTCCCTCTTGCCCTGGGAGGTAATGTTTTCGGATGGACCGTCCGGGAGGACCCCGAGGCTTTCCGGATCCTGGATGCATTCGTTGCTGCCGGCGGAAACCTGATCGATACTGCTGACTCTTATTCCCGATGGGTTCCGGGCAACCAGGGCGGAGAATCGGAAGCCCTGATCGGAAGATGGCTCAGGTCCCGGAAGGACCGGGAAAGGCTGGTGATTGCTACCAAGGTGGGCTCGGACCTGGGGCCGGGCCGCAAAGGACTTTCCCGGGCCCATATCCTGGCCTCTGCCGAAGCTTCCCTGAAAAGGCTGGGTACCGATTATATCGACCTGTACCAGTCCCATTACGATGATCCTTCCGTTCCGGTCCGGGAAACGCTCGAAGCCTATAACGAACTGATCCGGTCTGGTAAGGTCCGGGTGATCGGAGCCTCCAATTTCCAGGCAGACCGGCTCCGGGAGTCCGCGGCCATCAGCGAGACCCTGGGTCTCCCCCGCTATGCTTCCCTGCAACCCAGGTATAATCTTTATGACCGGGATGGATTTGAAAAAGACCTCGCGCCGGTCTGCCGCGAGCTGGGCCTTGGGGTGATTCCCTATTATGGATTGGCCAGCGGGTTCCTTTCCGGGAAATACCGGAGTGAAAAGGATCTCTCCCTCGGGCAGCGGGGGAAAGGGGTTGCTGGATATCTGAATGAAAGAGGGTACCGGATCCTCAGGGCCCTGGATGAAGTGGCCGGTGCCCATCAAGCGAGCCCCGCCTCCATTGCCATATCCTGGCTGGTTTCCCGGACCGGGGTCACTGCAGCGATCGCCAGCGCAACCGGCACCCGGCAAGTCGATGAGCTGGTCCACGGAGCCCTGATGAAACTGGACCCTCCTTCCCTGGACAAATTGGACAGGGCCAGCTCAGGGACCGGTGCGGGATCCTGAGCCCTTGAGGGGGCGCTGCCCATTGCCCGCATGGTAATAGATCGCCCCGTCTGAAAACCGCTCCAAACAAACGAGTTCCTCCTGGCTTTGGATGAAGGGAAGACTGACCAGGTCAGGGTCAAAAGCGTCGGTGAACCAGACCACGTAATACCGTGGGGTCCCGAGCATTTCCCGGATTTCCGCGGGGTTCGATTTGTGAGGCAGGATTTCTGCCAGTTTTCCGGTGAGAAAGTAGATACCGTCATCGGCATCTGAATACACCATATTGCCCGGGGAGAACAATTCCGGGTGGTGCCTGAGATAATCCACGGTCGGGGATTGCTGCCAGCTGTCCTCGGTGTACCCCGGCATTCCAGCGTCCTTGATCCCGTCATAATTTTCCCCGTCCGAGATCAGTTGCCCGGCCAGCAAAACGACCAGGGCTGTCAGGGCGAGGGCCATTCCGATGCCCCGCTTCAGGGCTTTTCCTCCGGACCGGACCAGCTCAAGCAGGGGCATGGAAAGGGACCAGAGCAGGGGAATGAACATCGGGATCAGCAACCTGCTATCCATGTTTTCAAACCGGGAAATGGTGCTGACTCCGATCATGGAAAGGGCATACAGGACGGTGAAGGTGAGGGCGATGAATTCATAGCTGCCCCGGTCCCTTTCCCGGATCATCCACCGGACCCATAACAGGCAAATCACCAGGATAACCAGGACTGCGACCCCGATGGCCAGCCGCCTGCCCACCCCGGCCGGGACCAGCCATTGGGTAAGGGTGGATCCGAAATAATAGAGGTTGGTGCCCAGGGAATTCAGGGCCTTTTCCCGCTCCCCGGTGAGCTGGCTTGCGATGAGGAAATTGCGAACGAGGTTCCAGGTGACCAGCGTGATGCTTCCCAGGGAAAACAGGGCGATGGGCCCCCATTTGCGCCGCCAGGGCCTGGAAGGATCCAGCAGGATCAGCAATCCTCCGGTGATAATCAGGGTCACCCCAATGAAGCGCGTATCGGCGGCGATTGCGGCAAACAGGGTCATGGCAATTATTGAGGATCCCCGGCCCCGGGAAAGGTACCCATG
>JANWKA010000129.1 GCA_025451655.1 Chitinophagaceae bacterium
CTCCCCCGAACTATACCTACAATTCAAGCAGCAACATCATGAATGAGGCCGCATCGATCCTGAACAAACCGCCCAGGCATTTTTTGCCGGAAAATTTCCAGGTCACGGACTGGGATTCCCTCCGCCCTTATTTTGAAGCCTTGTTGGCCCGGGATATCCATGAGCAGGAAAACCTCCATGCCTGGCTCCTGGATGTCAGCGAGCTGGAGGCGGTGGTCAGCGAGGACGCCTGCTGGAGACAGATCCGGATGACCTGCGATACTACCAATAAGCAATTGGAGGAATCATTTACCTATTTCTGCATGGAGATACAACCCAGGCTCCAGCCGTTCGCCCATGAACTGAATCAGAAACTCATGGCATCCCCTGCAGTCGCGGACCTCGATCAGGACCGCTATTTCACCTACCTGCGCAGTGTGCGCAAATCGGTGGAGCTGTTCCGGGAAAAGAATGTACCCCTGGCTGCAGAGCTGAACGTCATGCAGCAGCAATACGGGATGATTTGCGGGGCCATGACCATTTCGGTCCAGGATCAGGAATATACCCTGCAGCAGGCTGCCAAATTCCTGGAGGGGAGCGACCGTTCTCTCCGCGAAGAGGTCTTCCGCAAGACCGCCGAACGCAGGGGGAAGGACCGGGAACGCCTGGACCAGCTTTTCGACAACCTGTTGGTTAAAAGGGCGGAGGTGGCCCGGAATGCCGGTTTTGAAAATTACCGGGATTACAAGTTCCAGGAACTGGGGAGGTTTGATTACGGGGTGGAGGATTGCCTGGAATTCCAGGAAGGGGTCAGGCAATTCCTCGTGCCCCTCTGCAAGGACATCCTGGAACACCGGAAAAGGAGGATTGGAGTCGGGGTCCTCAAGCCCTGGGACACCGAGGCGGAGCCCGAAGGTACCCGTCCCCTGGAGCCCTTTCAAACCGGGGCCGAGCTGGTGGATAAGACCGTCCGTTGCTTCAGGGCCCTGAAGCCCTTTTTCGGAGATTGCATTGAAGTGATGAACCAAATCGGTAGGCTCGACCTGGAAAGCAGGAAAGGAAAGGCCCCGGGGGGATATAATTGCCCTCTTGCGGAGACCGGTGTGCCTTTCATTTTCATGAATGCCGCAGGTCAAATGGCAGACGTAACCACCATGGTCCACGAGGGGGGCCATGCGATCCAGGCTTTCCTGACCCGGGGACTGGAACTGCAGGCATTCAGGGAATACCCGATGGAAATTGCCGAAGTGGCATCCATGGGCATGGAACTCATCTCCATGGATCACTGGGAGGTGTTTTTCCCGGACCCCGGGGAACTGAAAAGAGCAAGGCTCCAGCAACTGGAAAGGGTGATCACGATTTTTCCCTGGATTGCCATTATCGACCGGTTCCAGCAATGGATCTACACCCATGAAGGCCACAGCTCCCAGCAACGGACCCTGAAATGGCTGGAAATCCTGGAGGAGTTTTCTCCCGGAGTGGTGGATTGGTCAGGAATGGAGGAATACCGGGCGGCCAGCTGGCAAAAACAGTTGCATCTGTACGAAGTTCCCTTCTATTATATTGAATATGGCATCGCCCAGCTGGGAGCGATCGCCCTTTGGAAACATTACCGGGGAAACCGGGAAAAGGCAATCGACCAATATATGGCAGCGCTGAGGCTGGGATATACCAAACCGCTCCGCTCCCTATATGAGGCCGCGGGTCTTTCTTTCGATTTTTCACCGCCCCACATCCGAAAACTGGCTGATTTTGTTCAGAAAGAGATTGAATCCCTCCGGGACTGAACCAGCCTAACGCGATGCCAGAAGGGTATGCAGGTCATGTTCCAGCTTCGTCACCTGATCCGGCTGAAGGCTGTCGTAAAATCCCCTGAGCCTTCCCTGCTGGTCCACCAGCGCCCACATCTGGGTATGCACGAAATCATCCGGACCCCCGTCTCCGCTCCCGGAATCCAAAAGGTAACTTTGCCTCGCCATTTGATAAAGTTCCTTTTTGGGGCCGGTAAGAAACATCCATACCCTGGGATCGGCATGGTAGCGTTCGGCATACCGGGCAAGGACCGGTACGCTGTCGGTGGTGGGATCCACCGTATGGGAAAGGATCAGGAAACCGGGAACATCCCTGAACCTGTCATAAACCTTCAGCATCTCGGCATTCATCTTCGGACAGATGGTCGGGCAGGTGGTGAAAAAATATTCCACCACGCAAACTTTTCCCCGGATGCTGTCCCTCGTTATGGTTTTTCCCTCCTGGTCGAGAAAGGAAAAATCAGCAATGGTGTGGCCGGGATTTCCCAGGACCGGCAGGGTTTCAGCTTTGGCGCTGAGCTGGGGACTGAGCCAGAGAAAAAAGGCCCCGAACAGGATCACTGCGCTGGCCCCCAGTACATACATCGATCTTTTGGACATAACAGGAAATTTACTCCGGCAAAGTTACGGGACAAACGGGTAGCACGTTATTTTACGCTGAGGCAGGGGAGGTTGGGGATTCCCGGGATGCAGGAGAATCCAATTTGGTTTTTTCCGGATTCTTTTCAGGGCTTCTCCTTCTGGAGCTGGAGGCCGATTTTCACACCGAGCTGGATGCTGGGAAGCCAGTTGGTGGTGCGCAGTCTTCCGTTCTTGGCCTGGCCTGAGAGATCATAATAGTGGTCGAAATGGTAGGTCTTGGCTTTTACCCCCAGGCCCAGGTAATTATCGAACAGAAACCTCCCCGAATGATGCTGCCTGCCCACCAGGAGCTGGAGACCCTCAACATACTTTGTGGCATGGCTCCAGTAATCCTGGGAATCAACGGTTGTCCTGTTATTGGGATAAATCACTTTCTTGAAAAGGAACACGGGCTCGAAATAAGTGCCCCGCGCCCGGTTGGTCCTGGCATAGCTGGAAATAATATAATACCTCAGGCCAATCCGGGCATTATACCCCAAACCGTGCAGGTACTGGTATTCGCTGATATTGGGTTTGATCTGCCCGAAGTTCATTTTGTTGAGCAACAGGTCCCAGTAATCCGTGAAGATGAACCCACCCCCGACTTCCAGGCTCATGGAAGTTGAGATTTCCTGTTCCAGGTAGAAATCCAGCTCATTGGTGATGGTGCTGGGGTTGAATTTAAGGAAGGTATGGTAATGCGCCGAGTCCTGGGCCCCCGAGGGCTTCCACCAAACCAGCAACAGCGCTCCCAGAGTAAAAATCCTTTTCATCCCGTTTGGCTTAACCCGCAATTTAGTCCAAACCCCCTGAGTCAGGGGTTATTTTTAAGGAACTGTTCGATGACGCGGGGATACCACTCATGTTCAAGCTTTTGCACTTTTAGTGCCAGACTTTTCGGGCTGTCATCCGGGTCCACCGCAACCGTGCGCTGGAGCAGGCTGGGGCCCTCATCATATTGCTCATTAACCAGGTGAACGGTGATCCCGGTAAGCTTTTCCCCCGCCCGGACCACCGCTTCGTGGACCCGGGAACCAAACATGCCTATTCCTCCGTATTTGGGCAACAGGGCGGGGTGGATGTTGAGTATCTTCCCCTGGAACAGGCGGACCAGGTGATCCGGCACTTTCCAAAGGAAGCCGGCAAGGACGATCAGGTCGGCAGGAATCCGGAGCAGGGTGTTGGCAAGCCCCGAGGGGTCGATGAGCCTGTTGCGGTCAATCAGGTCCACCGGGATACCATGCCTGGAGGCCACGGCAATCACCCCGGCCTCCGGGTTATTGCAAACGATCAGGGAAACCTTGGCCATCCGGGAATCCCGGAAATGGGTAATGATCTTTTCCGCATTGGTCCCGGCACCCGAGGCGAAAATCACGATATGCTTTAAGGGACGATCTTCTTTCACAGATTTGATTTTCGGGCCGGTGCTGCCTTTTCAGGCAGAGCCCGGGGAGGGGAAACTCCGCGGACCAAAGGAACAAAAAACAGGAATGTCCGCGGATTGTTTTTACATATAAAAATTTACCGGAAGATATTCCCCGCAATCCGCTACAACCCTGATCAGCACTGGATAGATTTTTTTGAGTTTGTTGACAATTTGTCAACATTCTGTCTTACTTTTGGGGCGCTTTTGAAAAAATTATCAGGTTAAATTTAATATTAAATTGCCTTTATTGTGAACAGAAATTACCTGAAGGGCCCTAAAAAAATATTCTTTTTTCCAATACTTGCGCTCCTTTTTCTCTGTTCGTCACCAAAAGATTCTTTCGCCGATTCCGATAAGGGAAAGGTCATTTTTGCCGCCAATTGCGCCTCCTGTCACCGGATCATGGTAGATGCCACCGGTCCTTCCCTTTTCGGGAAGGAAAATGAAACCCCGGGTGGCAGGAAATGGATTTATAACTGGGTTCATAATCCCCAGGCGATCCTTCAAAGCGGGGACAAGTATGCTCTGGGCCTTCAGGCCAAGTTCAGCATAGTGATGCCCTCCTTCCCCCAGCTGACGGACCAGGACATCAATGATGTGCTCGATTACGTCAAGGCTGCCGGAGAGCTGGCCCAGAAGAGCACCCCTGCCAATCAGCCAGCAGGTGCCACCCAATCCACCGGAAGCGACAACAGCCTGTTATATGGCCTGCTGACCCTGGTTCTTGCCATCATGGCCCTGATCCTGATGCAGATCAACAGCAATCTGAGCAGGCTGGCCAGCGAAAAGCAGGGAGAAACCATTCCGGAACCGATCCCCTTCTACCGCAACAAGGGTTATATCGCCATCGTATCGGTGTTGCTTTTCCTGGTCGCCGGGTATTTCCTCACCGATGCCGCCGTTCACCTCGGACGACAGCAAAACTACGAACCCACCCAGCCCATCTTTTTCTCCCATCATATCCATGCGGGAATCAACCAGATCAATTGTCTGTATTGCCATGCGGGAGCCGAGAAGAGCAAGCAGGCCATGATCCCCTCCCCCAATATCTGCATGAACTGTCACAAATCAATCGATGGGTACCGGGGACCCACACTGACCGATTATAACGGGAAGAATATTGACGGCACCACCGAGATCCACAAGCTTTATGATTATATCGGTTGGGATTTCCTCAAGAAGAAATATACCCGGCCGGGCAGGCCCATTGCCTGGGTGAAGATCCATAACCTTCCTGATTTCGTATACTTCAACCATTCCCAGCATGTGGTTGTGGGGAAAGTGCAATGCCAGACCTGTCACGGTCCGATTACCGATGAAAATCAGGTCTACCAGTATGCCAACCTTTCCATGGGGTGGTGCATCAACTGCCACAGGACAACCAGGGTCCAGTTTACGGAAAACAATTATTACAGCATATTCACCAAATTCCACCAGGAGCTGAAAGCAGGGAGCATTGACAGCGTGACGGTTGAAATGGCGGGAGGCACGGATTGCCAGAGGTGCCATTATTGAGCAGGAGCGGAAGCGTGGAATGCGGCGGATATCGCCTTACCATCCTGGAGAACCCAAGGGTTCCCGGGGTATTTTAACGGAATCAGCCATGAAGCAAAAGAAGTACTGGAAAGGCTTTGAAGAACTGTACAGTACGCCCGGACACCAAAAGGCCGTTGGAAATGAGTTTTCAGAACCGCTGCCTTTTGATGAACCGGAAAGCCTGCTCAGCGCCAAATCACCCAGAAGGGATTTCCTCAAATACCTCGGATTCAGCCTGGGCGCAGCCACCCTGGCGGCAGGCTGCGAGATCAAGGTCCGCAAAACGATACCCTATCTGGTCAAGCCAGAGGAAATTACCCCAAGCGTCCCCAATTATTATGCCTCCACCTATGCGGTGGATGGGGATTACTGCCCGATCCTGATCAAAACCAGGGACGGCAGGCCGATCAAGATCGAGGGAAACACCATGTCCTCCGTTACCGGGGGCGGCACATCGGCAAGGGTCCAGGGGTCTGTCATCAGCCTTTACGACACGGCCAGGCTCCGTTACCCTACCATCAACGGGGAAGAGACCACCTGGGAGATGCTGGACCACAGGGTAATTGCTGACCTGGGCAGTGTGGCTGCCGGTTCCATCGTGCTGCTGACCACCAGCGTGGTCAGCCCCTCCGTCAGCCAGGCGATAGCCGATTTCCTGAAAGCTTATCCAGGCGCCCGGCATATCACCTATGACGCGGTTTCTTATAGCGGTATGCTTACCGCCAACAAGGCCGATTATGGGCAACAGGCCATTCCTTCCTATCATTTTGAAAATGCCCGTTGCCTGGTAGGACTGGGCTGCGATTTCCTGGGCACCTGGCTCTCCCCCGTGGAATTTGCCAGCCAATACGCGAAGCTCCGCCGGATCAACGAGGATAATCCGGAGATGAGCCAGCATTTCCAATTTGAAAGCCATCTGAGCCTGACCGGCTCCAATGCAGACTATCGCTTCCCGCATAAGCCTTCCGAAACCGCTTCGGTTGCCATCGCATTATATAATGGAGTGGCCTCCCAATTGGGGAAGCCTGCCCTTCAGGGTGGAACACCAATTTCAGATGCAGGCCTTTCGGCAGGCATCACGAAGGCGGCGAAGGCCCTCGCCGGAGCCCCGGGGGCATCCCTCGTGGTCAGCGGCTCCAATAACAGATTCATTCAGACCCTGGTCAACGGGATCAATGAGATGCTGGGTTCCGGAGGAAAAACCATGGACTGGACCTCGCCGCTTAACTATCGTCAGGGCATCGACCAGGATATGCAGCAGCTCATTTCCGATATGGAAGCTGGAAATGTGGGGGCGCTCCTGGTTTACAATGCCAACCCGGTTTATGATTATTATGATGGCCGGAAATTCGCGCAAAACATCGCCCGGGTCCGAATGGCCCTTTCCTTCAACGAGCGCCGGGACGAAACGACGGTACTTTGTAAATATGCCGCTCCGGACCACCATTACCTGGAGAGCTGGGGGGACGCCAGTCCGCGGAAGGGCTACTTTAGCCTGCAGCAACCCGGTATCGCTCCCCTGTTCAAGACCAGGGCCTTCATCGAAAGCCTGCTCCTCTGGAGCAAGGCGACCCTTACGGATCCGCTCACCTATATCCAGAAATACTGGAAGGATAATATTTTCCCGGTTTACGGTTCAGGAACCGATTGGCAAACCTGGTGGGACCAGTCCCTTCAGAACGGGGTGGTGGAACCCGCCAGCCCTCCCGCACCGACCGCTGCACCGTTCACCGGCAATCCGGCCGGTGCCGCCTCCTCACTCGGAGGGGAGCATCCAGCCACCGGTCCCCTGGAAATGGTCCTGTATGAAAAAGTGGCGATCGGAAGCGGGAAACATGCCAATAATCCCTGGCTGCAGGAGATGCCGGACCCGATCTCCAAATGCACCTGGGACAACTATATCTGCATCGCCCCTGCCCTAGCCGACCAGATCGGAGCCACGGTGACCCGTTTTAACGAAGTGGATTTCAACCGCCCGGTGGCCCGGGTCACGATCGGGGGTAAAGATATCCTGCTTCCCATCCTGGTCCTGCCGGGGATCCATCCCCAGGTGGTTGCCGTTGCCCTGGGATACGGGCGCAGCAAAATGACCGGAAGGGTCGCTGGCGACGTGGGAAAGAATATGTTTCCCTTCGTCAGCTACAACGACCAGTCCCAGGGATTCGATTACTTTTCCACACAGGTCAGCCTGGAAAAGACAAATGAAACTTACCTGCTGGCCATCACCCAGAGCCATAACAGCTTTGAAGGCCGCCCCATCATCAAGGAAACCACCCTGGCCGAATTCATCAAAAAGCCTACGGAGATCAAGCGGGACATGCTGGAGGAGGATGCCAAATACGGATCCGATTACCGCAATGACGCCACCCTTTATCCGGAAGTAATCTATGATTTTCCGGGGATTCGCTGGGGCATGTCCATCGACCTGAATACCTGTATCGGTTGCGGGGCCTGCACCATCGCCTGCACGGCGGAAAACAACGTTTCGGTGGTTGGAAAGAAGGAAGTGGCCCGGGGCCATGAAATGCAATGGTTGCGCATCGACCGGTATTTCGAAGGAGATCTGGTCAATCCCCAGGTGGTCTTCCAGCCCATGCTTTGCCAGCATTGCGAAAACGCTCCCTGCGAGAATGTGTGCCCTGTTGCGGCTACCACCCACAGCGATGAAGGATTGAACCAGATGATCTACAACCGCTGCATCGGCACCCGGTATTGCGAGAACAACTGTCCCTACAAGGTGAGGAGATTCAACTGGAGGGACTGGAACGGAGCGGACAGTTTTGAGGATAATTTATACCAGGAAGACGAGGTGAACGTGACGATGAACGAGAACCTGACCCGGATGGTCCTGAACCCGGATGTCACCGTCCGCAGCAGGGGGGTCATGGAGAAATGCACCTTTTGCGTGCAGCGGCTCCAGGATGCCAAACTGGTGGCCAAAAAGGACGGAAGGCCCCTGAGGGACGGAGAAGCCGTCACCGCCTGCCAGCAGGCCTGTCCCACCCGGGCGATCCAGTTCGGTAACATCAATGACAGGACCAGCGAGGTGTTCCTGACCAGGACCCGGGACCAGGTTTATCGCAGCTATCCTGTGCTGGATAATCTCCATACGCTTCCTTCGATCGATTACCTGGCCAAGATCCGCAATAAGGATCCCCAGGATTTCTTCAGCGAACCGCCGCAGCACGTGCTGTGATAAACCGAATGGAATTAGTTCATACCATATATCGAGGAGTATGTTGCTGAAATACGAATCCACGGTCAGGGAGCCCCTGGTGAACGGCGATAAAACCATCCACCAGGTCACCGAAGACATCATCCGTCCCATCGAGATGAGGCCCGGTAAGCTCTGGTACATCGGCATGGCGGTTTCCCTTTCCCTGCTGGCCTTCGGAGTCTTTTCGGTGACCTGGGAGGTTTATTACGGGATCGGGGTATGGGGAGTGAACAAAACCATCGGATGGGCCTGGGCGATCACCAATTTCGTCTGGTGGGTGGGGATCGGGCATGCGGGAACCCTGATATCGGCGATCCTTTTGCTGTTCCGCCAGGGCTGGAGGACCGGTGTGAACCGGGCGGCTGAAGCGATGACGATATTCGCCGTGCTCTGTGCCGGCCAATTTCCGGTATGGCATGTGGGCAGGGTCTGGGATGTTTTCTTCATCTTCCCCTACCCGAATTCAAGGGGCCCGGTCTGGCCGAATTTCGTATCCCCGCTGATGTGGGACGTATTCGCGGTATCCACCTACCTGACCGTATCCCTCCTGTTCTGGTATACCGGCCTGCTTCCGGATCTTGCCTCAGTCCGCGACCGGGCGAAGACCAAGATTCGTAAATGGTTCTACGGGATCGCCTCCTTCGGATGGATGGGCACGGTGAAGAACTGGCAGCGGCAAGAAGCCCTTTCCCTGGTCCTGGCCGGCCTGGCCACCCCGCTGGTGCTTTCCGTGCACTCCGTGGTGTCCATGGACTTCGCCACCTCGGTTATCCCCGGATGGCATACCACGATCTTCCCGCCCTACTTTGTCTCCGGGGCTATTTTTTCCGGGTTCGCCATGGTACAGACCCTGCTCATCCTGACCCGGAGGATCCTGCACCTGGAGGATTATATTACCCTGGGCCATATCGAGGCCATGAACAAGATCATCATGCTCACCGGCTCCATCGTGGGCATCGCCTATATTTCGGAACTTTTTGTTTCCTGGTATTCCCAGGGATTTGGGGAAGGCGGGGCCTTCTGGTGGAGGATCCTGGGACCCTACTGGTGGGCCTACGTGATCATGATCACCTGCAATGTGGCCTCCCCACAGGTGTTCTGGTTCAAGAAGCTGCGGCGCAACGTGCCCTTCACCTTCGTGATGTCCATCGTGGTCAATATCGGGATGTGGTTTGAGCGGTTTGTGATCATCGTTCTTTCCCTGTACCATGACTGGATCCCGTCCAGCTGGTCCTATTTCTCTCCCCGGTGGCCGGACATCGGCTTTTACCTGGGCACTTTCGGGCTGTTTTTCACCTGTTATTTCGC
>JANWKA010000130.1 GCA_025451655.1 Chitinophagaceae bacterium
TCGAAAACTGCTGGCGGTAGGTCTTTCGGATGGTGTCCAGTAGTTCCCAGTCCCGTGGGGTCAATACCTCATCCATGATCGGGCTTTGAGTCATCAGGGAATTGATATAGCCCAGATCTCTTTTCACATGCTTGTATTTTCACAAGCTAATACAAGAAAATGGTAACCTTATGCCACAATGGGTATAGTGGGGGTGAGGGGGGTTTGAGTATAATCCCCGGATGAATACGGCTGATAGCTACATGGAACCTTATTTTTTATGAATTAATTCCAATGCAGACGCATGAATTATACCTTTTGCTTCTGAATATACAGACAATTCAGAGCAAAAACTGGATTTCGACAATCCACTGCCTATTTCCTAACAAGGAATAAAACCCCGAGTTTTAAAATTCCTGTACCTCTATTGTACCTCAAAAACCTATAAATAGATTATTATCAATTAGTTATACCACTATATTGGTGCCGATCCCGGGCACCAATCCTTCCCTCAAGGCGGTTCCTTTTGCCATAATTGGCTGGAGGAAATTGAATACCTGATTAAAATCAACTGGCTTGCTTCATTGGCATAACCGCAAAATGGGCATGAAGTCGCCAAATCAGAAAGAAGGCTGGCTTTTTAAGATCCGGGAAGAAGCAGTAAAATTTCTGAATTCTGGTTAGGCACAGGAATTTATCGTGATTAAAGCAGCATGGTATAATATAACATTTCTGGTCTACTCTTTTTTGCCGCTTGTATAATTATTCAATTTCGTAAATGTAACTGTATATAAAAAGGTACGAAATATCGTAAAATCCTGAAAAGAATGATTTTTTCTCCAAGCCCCAGGGAGCCAAAATGGAGATCGCCCGGATAATAAGAGCCGCGGCTAAATTGAAGGTTCAGGCCGCCCGACTGAAGATGATAGATAACAGAATGGTAGATTTCAATTGGTCGGTTGTCACGGTTTCAGGTAATGCAGCCCAACACATCCTGATTTAAAAATCTTCGATTCAACCAGGTTTAATTGTAATCCCTCCTGCAGGGTCATCTCGTCAAACAACCGGCTCCCTGCTCCAGCAATTATTGGATGAACGACAAAATAATATTCGTCAACCAGGCCGGAGGCTATGAGTTGTGAAGGAATTGATACACCACCGGTCAGAATATTTTTGCCCCTTTCCTGTTTCAATTTAAGTATTTCCTCCTGAGGGTTCGACCGGACAATTCTCGTATTTTTTCCTCCTGCCTTTTCCAAAGATCCTGAGAAAACAATAATATTTTTGATGGAATCAAATGCCTGGGCAAATTCGACTTCAGCTTTTGAATGTCCGGAATGATTTTTTGCGACATCAGGCCAATAAGGAACCATCAATTGATAGGTTTTACGGCCATAGACGAACAGGTCAGCATCCTGAAGGAGTTGGGTAAAATATTCAAGCATTTCTTCATTACTCAATATTTTGGTGTGGTCGCAGCAGCCATCCAGGGTCATGTTGATTGCGAAGATCACCTTTCTCATAAATGGTTTTAATTTTGATTTTACTCAAATTGGGAGCCAGGACGATGGCTCCTTCAAGCCAACCCGAATTGAATATTTGTCAGGGGGGTTTTGTTCCATTTTTTCCAATTTATTAATTCCGTTTCCTGTGCCTAAGGAAGCATCCCCGGTACAAATTGAATGATTTTTTGGTTTCAAGCTGGATTTTTCTTCCTAATCAATTCCTTTTAAATGTCCCCCTTGACCCGGTAAAAAATTACCCGGGGTCCTCCGCGATTTCCTGAAAATTAAATAGTTATAATCCGGATCGAAAATTTTTCACCCCCATAAGTCATCCTTCACCTCAACGAACCGCCCGGTCCCTGGAGACCGAAGCCTGAGGAAACCAGGAAGTTCATATTCCTGAAACGGGCCAACCGATCCCGGCAAAGGTAATTTTTTGTCCAGGGTAACCTTTATAGCATTTCCAGAACTTTATGAGCCAGCTGTTCCCGGTTCCATGACAGGGTGGCGTCCTTTCCAATAATGATGGAATGGTTTTTCTCTCCCTTTTCCGGCAACAGATCCGAAATATAGGATAAGAGTTCCATAGAATTTCCGGACTAAAAGGATGCATAGAAGTCCCTGATTTCCGTTAAATTGTACCCTATAAAATTTTATGGAAAAGCAGACCCTGGAACGGAACCGAAACGCGGATGATATGAGTCTCGCGGTCAGTTCCATGCGCCAGAAGTTCCTGGAAATCAGTTACGGTGGAGGAAAAAAGCAGATCGAAAAAGTGAAGGCGAAGAAAAAACTTACCGCCAGGGAACGGATCGCATACCTTTTGGATGAAGGCTCTGTTTTTACGGAAATCGGCGCTTTCGCCGGGTATGGAATGTATGAAAAGGAGGGGGGATGCCCGGCTGGAGGTACCGTTGGGGGCCTGGGGCAGGTGAGCGGGAGGTTATGTGTTATCGTGGCCAACGATATGACCGTAAAAGCCGGGGCATGGTTTCCCATCACGGGGAAGAAGAACCTCCGGTTGCAGGAAATCGCAATGGAAAACCGCCTGCCTGTGATTTACCTGGTCGACAGCGCCGGAGTATACCTTCCGATGCAGGACGAGATCTTCCCCGATAAGGAACATTTCGGAAGGATCTTTTTCAATAATGCCCGGATGAGCGCCATGGGGATCACCCAGATTTCCGCAGTCATGGGGAGCTGCGTGGCCGGTGGGGCTTACCTGCCCGTGATGAGCGACGAAACCCTGATGGTGGAAGGCAATGGTTCCATTTTCCTGGCAGGTCCCTACCTGGTCCAGGCGGCCATCGGAGAGAAAGCGGACGCGGAGAACCTGGGCGGAGCCGAAATGCATACTTCCCTTTCCGGGACCGCAGATTATAAATTCCCGACAGATGAAGCCTGCCTCGACCATATTAAAAAGATCATTTCAAAAATCGGGAAGGGGGAAGGTGCCTGGTTGCAAAGATCGGATCCACAGCCTCCAGTAAAAGATCCCAGGACCATCTACGGGATCATGCCCGGGGACAGTACCAAGCCCTACGACATGTTGGAAATCATCACCCGGATCACGGATGGTTCTGAGTTGGACCAGTTCAAGCAGGATTATGGAAAAACCATCCTTTGCGGATACGCAAGGATCGACGGATGGGCGGTGGGGATCGTAGCCAACCAGCGATTGGCGGTGAAATCGGCCAGGGGGGAGATGCAAATGGGCGGAGTGATTTACAATGACAGCGCGGAC
This sequence comes from Chitinophagaceae bacterium, assembly GCA_025451655.1. Classification (GTDB taxonomy): domain Bacteria; phylum Bacteroidota; class Bacteroidia; order Chitinophagales; family Chitinophagaceae; genus JANWKA01. The sequence goes on from JANWKA010000130.1 coordinate 3,229, forward strand.
AAAGCCGCACGGTTCATTATGAACTGCAACCAGAAGAAGATCCCGGTGGTGTTCCTGCAGGATGTCACCGGGTTCATGGTGGGTTCCCGGTCTGAACAGGCAGGGATCATCAAGGATGGAGCCAAGCTGGTGAATGTCGTGGCCAATTCCACGGTGCCAAAAATCACCCTGATCATCGGTAACTCCTATGGCGCAGGAAACTATGCCCTTTGCGGGAAAGCCTACGATCCCCGTTTCATCTTTGCATGGCCTACAGCAAAAATTGCAGTGATGGGGGGAGAACAGGCAGCAAAGACCCTCCTTCAGATCCAGGTGAACGCCCTCAAGTCCCAGGACAAAAAGATCACCGAAGCAGATGAAAAGAAGCTCCTGGAAGAAATCAGGGAACGTTACGAACGACAGGCTTCGCCCTATTATGCCGCAGCGAGGCTCTGGGTGGACGGACTGATCGACCCCCTGGAAACCCGGGCCCTGGTTTCCAGGTGCCTGGAGGCGGCCAGCCACGGTCCGGTTCCCGGGGAATTCCGGACCGGGGTCATCCAGGTTTGATCCCGGTAGGGTCCCAAAAAAATCCAGTATACCATGACGGTCCGAAATTCAGTTTCGAGTGGAAAGATCAGGGGATCAATCCATCCGGAAAAATTGCAGATCTATACGGACGGGGCTTCCAGGGGGAACCCCGGACCAGGAGGCTATGGCACCATCCTGATCTGGAATGGAGTTCAAAAGGAACTGTCCGGCGGGTTCCGCAGGACCACCAACAACAGAATGGAACTGATGGCTGTGATCGCAGGACTTGAGGCACTCAAAAAGGATGGCCTCCAGATCACGGTCTATTCAGACAGCGCCTATGTGGTCCGGGCCGTAAAGGAAAAATGGCTGGTCTCCTGGGTCCGGAAAGGGTTTGCAGGGAAAAAGAACCAGGATCTCTGGATGCGCCTCTACCGGTTGCTCCAGAAACATTCAGTGGAATTCATTTGGGTGAAAGGTCATCATGTGAACCTCCACAACAACCGTTGTGACGAACTGGCCACGGTGGCAGCAGACGGCAACCATCTGGAAATTGATGAGGCGTTTGAACACCGGGGACAGGCCTCCTGATCATTCCATCTTCCTGCGGATTTCCCGGTCCGTTTCCCTTTCGCGGATGGATTGCCTCTTGTCGTGGATCTTCTTTCCCTTGGCCAGGGCGATTTCCAGCTTGGCAAATCCGGCTTCATTGATGAATATTTTCAGGGGGATGATGGTGAATCCCTTTTCCCTCGTCCTGGTCTCCAGTTTATGAAGTTCCCTTTTATTGAGGAGCAGTTTCCGCTGCCTGAGGGGGTCGTGGTTGGTGATATTGCCATGACTGTATTCGGCAATATGAAGGTTACGCAGGAATAACTCTCCCTTGACGAAATAACAAAAGGCGTCGGTGAAACTGGCTTTGCCCTGCCGCAGGGACTTGATCTCCGTCCCGGTCAGGACCATGCCGGCGAGGAACTTATCGCTCACCGCGAATTCATAGGTGGCCGAACGGTTGAAAATTTCCAATGGAGCTGGTTTGGGGGATTCAATTGGCGAGCATCCCCAGGAGGCTGGTTAGCCTGGCCTTAAGATCCTTGCGGTTCACGATGAAATCCAGGAAGCCATGCTCCAGGAGGAATTCCGCGCTCTGGAATCCTTCGGGAAGGTCCTTTTTTATCGTTTCCTTGATTACCCTGGGTCCCGCGAAACCGATCAGGGCCCCCGGCTCAGCTATGTTCAGGTCCCCCAGCATCGCGAAAGATGCGGTCACCCCACCGGTGGTCGGGTCGGTCATCAGGGAGAAATAGGGTATCGCGGCTTCGGCCAAAAGAGTCAGTTTGGCAGCCGTTTTTGCCATTTGCATGAGGGAAAAAGCACTTTCCATCATCCGGGCACCTCCGGACTTGGAAATAATCAACAGCGGTATCTTCTGGGCAATGCAGTAGTCCACGCTCCGGGATATTTTTTCGCCAACAACCGATCCCATGGATCCGCCGATGAAATCAAAATCCATGCATCCCACAACGAGTTCTTTGCCGTTCACCTGCCCCACACCGATCCGGATGGCATCGTCCAGCTGGGTTTTTTGCTGTGCATCCTTCAGTCGCTGGTCATAGGGTTTCAGGTCTTTGAATCCAAGGCGGTCCACCGGCATGATGCGACCGAACAGCTCCCTCGAGGAATTATCATCGAAAATGATCTCAAAGTATTCTGCGGAATTGATCCTGCTGTGGAAATTGCAGCGGTCGCATACCCAAAGGTTTTCCCGGAACTCCTTGGTCGGCATGGTCTTCTTGCAGTTCGGGCAGCGGAACCATAATCCGTCGGGAGCTTCCTTTTTCTCGCTCGTGGAGGTGAGGATGCCTTTCTTGATGCGCTGGAACCATTTGGACATGTCGGGGTTGTTGGTGCGCTGATCCGGGGTCCAACCAATGCATTGAGACACCTGTACCGAAGCAGGCACCCGGGGAATAAAAATAACAAAGTTAAGCGATAGTGATGTCCCGGTCCAGGTAAACGTCCTGGATCGCATGAAGCAGCTCGACCCCTTCCTTGAAGGGCCGCTGGAATGCCTTGCGACCCAGGATCAGGCCCATGCCTCCGGCTCTTTTGTTGACCACGGCGGTATAAACCGAATCGGCAAGATCCGATTTGCCCCTGGACTCCCCGCCGGAATTGATCAACCCGATCCTTCCGCTGTAACAGTTCAGGACCTGGTACCGGCAAAGGTCAACCGGATGATCGCTGGTCAGTTTCTCATAAACCAGGGGTGAAGTTTTCCCGTGTTTGGTGGCCAGGTAACCTCCGTTATTCGTGGGAATTTTCTGCTTGATGATGTCAGCCTGTATCGTCACCCCCAGGTGATTGGCCTGTCCCGTGAAATCAGCGGCGCTGTGGTAATCCACTCCGTTCACCTTGAAGGCATTGTTGCGTGTATAGCACCAAAGGATGGTGGCCATCCCCAGCTCATGGGCCTGCTGGAAGGCCTCGGCGACTTCCTTGAGTTGCCTGTTGCTTTCTTCGGAACCCCAGTAAACGGTAGCTCCAACAGCAGCAGCTCCCATTTCCCAGGCGCATTTTACGGTACCGTAAAAGGTCTGGTCATACCGGTTGGGATAGCTCAGAAGCTCGTTATGATTTAGCTTGACAATGAAGGGGATCCGGTGGGCAAATTTACGGGATACCAGGCCCAGGACTCCAAAGGTGGATGCCACTCCGTTGCAGCCCCCTTCAATGGCCAGTTTGACAATATTTTCCGGGTCAAAATAAATGGGGTTGGGGGCAAAGGCGGAACCCGCGCTGTGCTCCACCCCCTGGTCTACCGGAAATATGGACATATAACCCGTATGGGCCAGCCTGCCATGGTCCAGCAGGGCCTGAAGGTTGCGCAGTACACCGTTATTCCGGTTTGAAAAGGTCCAGATCCTTTCGACCTGGTCCGGACCGGGCAGGGTGAGGGTGGATTTGTCTACGGTTTTGGATACATGACCCAGCAGAAATTCTGCTTTGTCACCCAGCAATTCCAGGATTCTTTTGTCAGCCATGGTTGGGTTTTATAGATTTTGTTGCGGGCACAAAGATAGGCAAGGAGGCTTATTGAGGCTCCAAATTTTTCTATCATCCGGTCCTTCCGTGAAATAAAATCGGCCCCCGGCCCCTCTTTGAGCCTTTGCAATTCCAGAATGTATTCTTAATTTAGGAGAGTAAATAATACCTCCATGCTCCATCTCCACGAATTGAAAGTCGGCGATCTGGTATTGGCCGATTTCGAGGAAAAGGAATATGAAGGGATCGTGGAACAGATCAGTTTCGAAAAAGTCGAGGTCCGGATCAATGAGAACGATCACCTGAACTGGTATGATCCCAAAGAACTGGATCCGGTTCCCGTCACCGGGGAAAAGCTGACCTTGCTCGGGTTCGTGAAAAGCACCGATCCCGAATTAAACGGAGAAGGACAGGCATGGGTCCGGGGCCCCTTTATATTGACCTATCTGAAAAAAGGAGATGACCAGCACATCCTGTTAAATTACCGGAGCGAGGAACCCAGGCTGATCAAAACCGGGCTATTCGTCCACGAACTTCAGCATCATTATCACGGGATGACCAAAGTGTTCCTGGAGGTTTAATCCCCGGGGCTGCCTCCCAATCCCTGGTTTTCCCTCAGTTCCCGAAAATACCCTGCCGAAGCGACCATCCTGCTCCCATACCAGGAAAACATCTCCCCATCCACGAGGATGACCCTGGAATCGGGCAATGCGGCACTCCATGCTTCCCGGTGCTTTTCGGAGAAAGGAAAAGGCTCGGACGAAAGGAGTACCCACCGGGGGCGGAGGGCGGTCAGCTCTTCCAGGCTCGTAACAGGATAACGGGACGCCGAACCAAAGGCATTTTCCAGCCCCAGATGCCGCATCATATCGGATATGAAAGTATCGCCTCCTGCGGCCATCCAGGGTTTTTTCCAAATGAGGTATGCCGCCTTGCCAGCCGTGGGGTGGGGGACAGGGACCAGACCGGATTCGATCCGGGCCACTAATGATTCGGCTTCCTTCTGTCTTGAAGTGATTTCCCCGATCCGGGCCACCATATCCAGGGCCTGGGCGACCGTGCTGACATCGCTCACCCAGACCGGAACGGACTCCATCAGGGATTCCACCTGGTCCTTTCGGTTTTCTTCCTTATTGGCCAGAACCAGGTCCGGATTCAGGGCGCGAATCCGGCCCAGGTCCAGTTTTTTGGTACCTCCCACCTTCGCTTTTGAGTTTTTCCATCCCCGGGGATGCACGCAAAATGTCGTGATCCCCATCACCTCCTCCTCCAGCCCCAGGTCTGCCAGCAACTCGGTGATGGAAGGGACCAGGGAAATTATCCTAACGGGGGCACCCGGCATCTGGACGGTTCTTCCCAACTGATCGGTGAAAGTCTTCATGGGAGCCGGTTTATTGGTCCGGGTCAATGGGAGAGGGCCTGAATAATATCATATTTTGTGATAATATGAAAATCGCCCGCTTCATCCTGGGTCAGCACAGCGCCGTTATCCTTTTGAATATACCCGGGCAGCCGTTCCAGCGGGGTATCCGGGCTGATCACGGGGAATCCTTTTTCAAGGGCCCTTTCCACGGGTGCATTCCGGATGGCGGGGTGGTTCATGAGTTTGGAAAAAAGACCCCCCTCCGAAATGCTGCCGATTAATTCCCCGTCCCGGGTCACGGGAAGTTGTCCGATATCATGATGGCGCATCAGCTCCAGGGCTTCGGAAATGGGTTGGGTAACCCCGATCGTGATCAGCTTGCGGGATCCCATTCCGCTGAAGATATCTTTTACTGTCCTGACTTCAAGGAACCCTCTTTCCAGCATCCACTGGTCATTATAGATTTTACCCACATAACGGCTACCATGGTCATGGAAGATGACCACCACCAGATGTTCCGGAAGCAGCCTGGATTTGAGCTGCAGGAGCCCGGCCACCGCGGATCCGGCAGAATAGCCCACGAATATCCCTTCCTCGCGGGTGATCCTGCGGGCCATCAGGGCCCCGTTCCGGTCTGTGACCTTTTCAAAATGATCAATCACCGACATATCATAATTGGCCGGGACAAAATCTTCACCGATCCCTTCGGTTATATAGGGATATACTTCCGCCGGATCGGTTTCTCCGGTATCGTGGAATTTCTTCAGGAGGGAACCATAGGAATCGATGGCCCAAACCTGGATGCCCGGATTTTTCTCCTTGAGGAACTGGCCAATTCCGGTCACGGTACCCCCGGTACCGGTGGCTACCACCAGGTGAGTGATCCGTCCACCGGTCTGGTCCCAGATTTCAGGACCGGTTTGCTCATAATGCGCCTTCCGGTTGGAAAGGTTATCATACTGGTTGGCATAAAAGGAATTGGGGATCTCCCTGGATAATCTTTTGGCCACTGAATAATAGGAACGGGGGTCTTCCGGTTCCACATTGGTCGGGCATACGATCACTTCCGCACCCAGGGCCTTGAGGATATCCATTTTTTCCTTGGATTGCTTGTCGGTGGTGGTGAAAATGCATCGGTATCCCCGCTGGATGGCGATCAGGGCAAGCCCCATCCCGGTATTGCCCGACGTCCCTTCGATGATCGTGCCACCGGGCATCAGCTTTCCATCCTTTTCAGCATCCTCGACCATTTTGACTGCCATCCGGTCCTTGATGGAATTCCCCGGATTGAAAGATTCCACTTTGGCCAGGACCGGGCAGGGAAGGTCCGAAGTCACCCGGTTCAGCCGGACCAGGGGAGTATTGCCGATCGTTTGAAGAATATGGTCAAAAATCATGGGGAAGTTTCTTGTTAAGGGTCGGTGAAAGTAAGGTCTGCCCTCCAGTCTGGAGGGTAGCTCAGGATAGGCCAGGGATCAACAAATAGGAATGCCGCCGGTCCCGAGCCCGTCGGTAACCCGGAATTGGATGGCTGGAAGCCTGGTGCCCAGAAATGCCCCGATCCCGCATTTTGCATGGGAATTCCGGGTGAGTAGCCCTTCAATACCTGGAATGGAAGCAGAACAACGCATGGGATCGGCCACAAACCTACTTATTTCCAAACAAACCTAAAAACGTAAATTTGGCTCATGGAGGATGCCCAAATGCCCCGGATCGTTTTTGTGACCGGCATCGGAACCGGTGTCGGAAAAACCCTTGTTTCTTCAATCGTTTGTGAATGCCTCCATGCGGATTATTGGAAACCCGTACAATCGGGCTTTGAGGGACCCACCGATTCCGAAGTGGTATCCGGACTTTTGGAGGGAGGATGCGCGCGGGTTTTGCCGGAAACTTACCGCCTTAAAAACCCGTTAAGCCCCCATCATGCCGCCCGGATCGACGGGGTCCGGATCGATCCCCGGGCCATTATGGAGGATTTCAGACAACATGCTTCCCGGGGAAACCCCCTGGTCATCGAGGGGGCAGGTGGCCTCCTGGTTCCCCTGAACGAAAAAACGCTATTCGCGGACCTGATCAGGGAAATGGGAATTCCGGTGATCCTGGTTACGGTACCCTACCTCGGCAGCATCAACCATTCCCTGCTGACGGCTTCCCTCCTCCGGGAAAGGGGCATTCCTTCCCTGGGATGGGTCTTCAACCGAAGTGATGGAATTTACGATCAGGATATTGCCCGTTGGTCCTCCCTGCCGGCCCTGATCTCCCTTCCTCCCGGGGATCCTGTTCAACCTTCCTGGATCCGGTCGATGGCCACCCGGCTCACCACTGCCCTTTCCATCAAGAAACCAGAAGCGATACCTCTTTATGGATAACCGCATCCTGGAATGTGTTCCCAATTTTTCGGAAGGCTCCGACCCGGAAGGGATCGGCAAAATCACCGCAGCCATCCAGTCTGTAGATGGTGTCCGGCTCCTGGGAGTGGACTCCGGTAAAGCCACCAACCGGACGGTCGTCACCTTTGTGGGCCATCCCGATGCGGTGGTGGAAGCCGCTTTCCGGGCGATCCGCCAGGCCTCCACGGTGATCGATATGACCCGCCACCGGGGCGAGCATCCCCGCCTGGGTGCCACGGATGTCTGTCCCCTGGTTCCGGTTTCCGGGATCACCATGGAGGAGACCGTGGGCTATGCCAGGCAATTGGGCAAAAGGGTTGGTGGCGAACTCCATATCCCCGTATACTTATACGGGCATGCGGCCCTGAAGGAAGAACGCAGGAACCTTTCCAATATCCGGAGCGGGGAATATGAGGGGCTGAAAGCCAAACTTGCAGACCCGGCCTGGGCTCCAGATTTCGGGGAAGCGGTCTTCAATCCGCTTTCCGGGGCCACCGTCATTGGAGCCCGGGATTTCCTGATCGCCTATAACATCAATCTCAATACCCGTTCCGTAAAAAAGGCCAACGCAGTCGCCTTCGATGTCAGGGAACAGGGAAGAGTCAAGACCGAAATGGGCAAACCCGTGCTGGACGGCAGCGGTAATCCGCAGAGGGTCCCCGGAAGCCTCCGGGAAGTGAAAGCGATCGGTTGGTATATTGAAGAATACGGCATGGCCCAGGTCTCCATGAACCTGACCAACCTGGAAGTCACCCCCCTTCATGTCGCCTTCGAGGAAACTGCCCGGAAGGCTGCTGAACGGGGCCTGAGGGTAACGGGAAGCGAACTGGTGGGTATGATCCCGCTCCGTTGCCTGGTTGAAGCCGGAAAATATTTCCTGAAAAAACAGCACCAGAGCGCAGGCGCCAGTGAAGCGGAATTGGTCCGCATGGCGGTGAGATCCCTGGGCCTGGACCAGCTTACCCCATTTGACCCTTCCCGCAAAGTGATCGAATATGCCCTCGCATCCGCAGGCTCCCCCGATCTGACCCGGTTATCCCTCCGGGATTTTTGTGATGAATTGGCCAGCGAAAGCCCTGCCCCCGGCGGAGGATCGGCGGCGGCCCTGCTGGCCGCCCTCGGGGCATCGCTCGGTACCATGGTGGCCAACCTCAGCGCAGGCAGGAAAGGATGGGAAGACCGGCTGGAAGAATTCTCCTGCTGGGCTGAAAAGGGGCAAAACCTGAAAGACCAGTTGCTTGCCCTCATCCAGCAGGACACCGACGCTTTCCGGCAGATCCTGCGGGCAAAATCCCTCCCCAGGGAGCACCAGGAACAGCGGATCCTCCGGGAGCAGGCCATCCAATCAGGCACCGAAGCCTCCATCCTGGTTCCGCTCCAGGTCATGCAGCTTGCTTCCAGGTGCTTTGAACTGGTGGAATTTATGGCCACCAGGGGCAATCCCCACGCGGTATCCGATGCCGGTGTGGCAGCCCTTTGCACCCGGGCTGCGATCCAGGGCGCTTTTTTCAATGTCCAGATCAACGCGGCCACGATCAGGGATCAGCCCAAGGCCGCAGCATGGATCAGCCAGGCAACCACCCTGGTCAGGGAAGCCGAAACCTTTGAAAAGCGCGTCCTGGCCCAGGTCAACCAGAGGATCAATCAACCCTGACCGAAAGAAACCAACCGATCCAGACCCTCTTTTCATATCTCAAGCTATTGCTTTATCCGGTATCCCTCCTCTATGGGTTGATCATATGGGCGAGGAACCGGCTTTACGACTGGAAGGTGCTTTCCTCCATCCGTTTTGACCTGCCCACGATAGCCGTAGGCAACCTCTCGGTGGGCGGAGCCGGGAAAAGCCCCCATGTGGAATACCTGGTCAGGTTGTTGAAAGATGATTTTGCGGTAGCCACCCTGAGCAGGGGTTATGGAAGAAGAACCAGGGGCTACCAGTTTGCGACCGAAAAATCAACCGCGATGGAGATCGGGGACGAACCGGCCCAGTTCCACCTGAAATTTCCGGAAGCAGCCGTTGGCGTGGGGGAAAACCGGGTTCTGGCCCTGCCCCAGCTGCTTATGGACGCTCCTTCCACCCAGGTTGTGATCCTGGACGATGCATTCCAGCACCGGTCCATTTGTCCGGGACTCAATATCCTGATCACGGAATACCACCGGAGGTTCACCCGGGATCATATCGTTCCACTGGGAAGGCTGCGGGAAAGCCGGGCAGGGGCCGGAAGGGCAGACCTGATCGTCGTCTCCAAATGTCCTGCGGACCTTTCCCTGGATGAAAAACAGCAGATCAGCCGGGAGATTGGCCCAGGGCCCGGGCAGGGATTGTTTTTTACCACCGTGCAAAATGAAGAACCCTGGAGCCTGGTAACCGGGGAGCGGATCCGGCTTTCAGGACGCCAACACCTCCTGGTGGTCACCGGGATTGCTGAGGCAGGGCCACTCCTGGAATATCTTTCCGGGGTTTGCGGGAAATTGGTGCACATGCGGTTTGCGGACCACCATCCCTACAAATCCAGGGACCTCCGGGAGATTATGGAACAATTCCAGGAATTAGGGGGAGAAGACCGGATCATCCTGACCACAGAAAAAGATGCCATGCGGCTGAAATTGCTGGAGGGTGAATTTCCGGAATGGTTTCCATGCTATGCCATCGGGGTGCGGCCGGTTTTCCTCTTTGACGGGCAGGACAACTTCAGCCGACGTATCTTTGACTTTATTCGATTGGAACGTAAAAGAATCGGGGAAGAAAATGGGTAAAAAGGAGAAGTCCTCCCGGAAGGGAAAGCATGGAAGGGAACCTTCCGGGGAGGCCTTTTCAGGCAAAACCATCCGTGGAATCGTGGATGTCACACGATCCGGAATGGCCTACATCATTGCCGAAGGCCAACAAAAAGACATCCTGGTCCGCAAGGAACATCTGGGTACCGCCCTGGATGGAGATGAAGTGATGGTCGAGGTCAGGCGGGGAGGAAAATCCGGAAACCGCGAGGAAGGAAGGGTCGCCTCGATCCTCAAGCGCAAGCGCAGCGAGTTTACAGGCAGGCTGAAAAAGAGCCTGAATTTCGCGTTCATGATCCCTGACACCGAAGGCATCCCGGATATTTACATCCCCCTCAATGCCGTCCAAACTGCCCGGGACGGGGATAAAGTACTTGCCCGGATTGTTTCCTGGGGGGACAAGACCAAAAAACCGGAAGGGGAAGTCACCTTTGTTTTCGATGAAGCGCAGGTGAATGACACCGCGATGAAGGGGATCCTCGTGGAAAACGGTTTTCCCCTTTCCTTTCCTCAACAGGTCCTGGATGATGCCGATGGCCTCGGGGAAGGCATTGCTCCCGGTGAAATGGAGCACCGCAAAGACTTCAGAAATGTTTTCACCATCACCATCGATCCGGCCGATGCCCGGGATTTCGATGACGCCATCTCCATCCGCCAGCTCAAAACAGGCCTGATCGAGATCGGGGTCCATATTGCCGATGTGAGTCATTATGTTACTCCCGGATCTGCGCTGGATGGTGAAGCCTACAAGCGCGCCACATCGGTGTACCTGGCCGACCGGGTGCTTCCCATGCTTCCGGAACGGATCTCCAACGAACTCTGCTCCCTCAGGCCCCATGAGGACAAACGCTGTTTTTCGGTGGTCTTTCAGGTCACTCCCCAGGCTGAAATCAAGCAACACTGGACCGGACGGACCCTGATCCATTCCAATCACCGGTTCACCTATGAGGAAGTCCAGGAGGTGGTTGAACGCCAGGAAGGCCTGTTTTCCAGGGAAATTCTCCTGCTGAACGGAATATCCCAAACACTCCGGGCCGAACGGTTCCGGAAGGGAGCGATCAATTTCTCCTCCCAGGAAATCCGGTTCCTCCTGGATGAGAATGCGGTGCCCATTGGCATCAGTATCAAGGAGAACAAGGAAGCCCACCAGCTGATTGAGGAGTTGATGCTGCTGGCCAACAAGACCGTGGCCTCGGATATCGCAAGGATCAAGTTCAACAAATTACCCGTGCCTTTTCCATACCGGATCCACGATGCCCCGGACCCGGAGAAGCTGGCCAATTTTGCCGGTTTTGTCCGGAAATTCGGCTATTCAATCGACCTGACTACGGCCAAAACGATTTCCCAGAGCTTCAACGAAATGCTCCGCAAAGCCAGCGGAAAACCCGAACAAAACCTGCTGGAGACCCTCGGGATCCGGACCATGGCCAAAGCCATTTACAGCACTGAAAATATCGGACATTACGGCCTTGGGTTCCCTTATTACTGTCATTTCACTTCCCCGATCCGGCGTTTCCCCGACATCCTGGTCCACCGGATCCTGGCCCAATGCCTCGAAAATAATCCGGTTCCGGACCGGGAGCTGGAAAAGAAATGCCGCCATTGCTCTGAAATGGAAAGGCAGGCCATGGGCGCCGAAAGGGCCGCAAACAAGTACAAACAGGTGGAATACATGCGTCAGCACATCGGCGACGATTTCGACGGAGTCATCAGCGGGGTGGCCTTCTTTGGCTTCTGGGTCGAAACCAATGACACCAAGTGCGAGGGCATGGTCAGCGTCAACACCCTGAGCGATACGTTCGAATATAACGAAAAGGAATACGCCCTGGTGGGGCAGTGGTCAGGAAAAAAATACCGGATGGGGGACAAGGTCCGCATCAAGGTGGCCAGCGCCAACCTGGACAAACGACAGATGGATTATATCCTGGTGAACGAGGAAACTCCCCCGGCCAAAACGGCCATCCCCAGGGAGAAAAAGAGAAAAAACTGACGGATGCACCCTGTCGAGGAGCTTCTGGCCTTATTCGAAGCAAGATTCGCAGAGGATTCCTTTGGGACTTTCCCTTCCACGCTTTACGATCCCCTCCGCTATACCCTGGGAGTCCGGGGCAAAAGGATCAGGCCCCTGCTCTGCCTGATGGGCAGCGAACTGTTTGATGAGATCACCCCGGATTCATTCCATGCAGCTGCTGCCATTGAACTGTTTCACAATTTCACCCTCATCCATGATGATATCCTGGATCATGCTCCCCTGAGAAGGGGACAACCCACCGCCCACAGCAGGTTCGGATTGCCTGCGGCCCTCCTGGGAGGTGATGTCCTGCTTGTTTATGCCTATGAGCAGATCAACCGGATCAGAAAACTCCACCTCCCCCGGATTCTCGATCTGTTCAACAAGGTGGCCATCCAGGTTTGCGAAGGCCAGCAGCTGGATATGGATTTTGAAAGCATGGATCCTGCCCTGATCCCCATGAAAGATTATATGGACATGATCGGGAGGAAGACTTCGGTGCTTCTAGCCGGAAGCATTCAGATTGGTGCTGTCCTGGGGGGAGCCAGCGATGGAAACGCCAGGCACCTTTATGAGTTTGGCAAAAGGCTTGGCATGTCCTTTCAGGTACAGGATGACCTCCTGGATATCTTCGGGGACCCCGGGCAGGTCGGAAAAAAACCGGGCGGGGACATCCTTTCCGGAAAAAAGACTTTCCTTTTGCTTAAGGCGATGGAGCTTTGTCCTCCCCACCAGGCCGGGGTTCTGGCGGAATTAATCCGTTCCAGCCGGGGGGACCGGGTGGAAAAGGTGATGGAAATCTATTCGGATTGCCATATAGCGGAATGGGCGGAAGAAGAAAAGGAAAAGTTCGCCCGGGAGGCCATGGACCATCTGGACCAGGTCGCTGTCCTTTCTTCCCGGAAGGCCCCCCTGCGGGAAATGGCTGCGAATTTGCTGCGAAGGACATCCTGAATCCAGTTCATCATGGAGTTGACCCAAATTCCCCGTTAATCCCGATTCATGCGCAGGTCCTTGTTTCGCAAAAGAACCATTGCCTCCATCATGAGAGATGTCCAGGCCGGTTTGGAACCCGGGGGGGAACCTGTCCAAACCGGGCTGAAAAAAGTGCTGAAGGTGAGGGACCTGACCGCCATGGGGATCGCGGCTGTGGTGGGAGCCGGGATTTTCTCTACCATTGGCCAGGCAGCGTTCCATGGGGGACCGGGGGTGGTCCTGCTGTTCGTAATCATTTCGGTCTGTTGCGGTTTCTCCGCGCTTTGTTATGCCGAATTCGCTTCCCGGATTCCCCTGTCTGGAAGTGCATACACTTATGCCTATGCCAGTTTTGGGGAACTTATCGCCTGGATCATCGGCTGGGACCTCCTGATGGAATATTCCATCGGCAATATCACCGTGGCCATCTCCTGGAGCGGCTATTGCACCAATTTGCTCGACCAGATGCGCATCCATATTCCCCCCTATTTTACCACGGACTACCTGACTGCATACCGGGGGTTCGAGGCAGCGCAAAATGCGATCGCCCATGGTACCGCCCTGCGGGCGCTTCCGGAGATGGTCGTTTCTGGATACCTGGCCTGGACAGGGGCTCCCCATTTCGGACCGGTCAAACTGATTGCCAACCTTCCAGCCCTGGCCATCGTGACCTTTATCACCTACCTGGTCTATATCGGCATCCGGGAAACCAAGAAGGCTACGAACCTGATGGTTGCTTTGAAAATCCTGATCGTGATTTTTGTGATCGTCCTGGGATTCTTCTACGTGAACCCCGCACACTGGCACCCCTTTCTTCCCAACGGAATGGGCGGGGTGATGAAGGGGGTTTCGGGGGTCTTTTTTGCCTATATCGGCTTCGACGCGATTTCCACTACGGCGGAGGAATGCGAGAACCCGCAACGGGATTTGCCCCGGGGAATGATCTATTCCCTGCTCATCTGCACCGTTTTGTATATTCTGGTCGCACTGGTTCTGACCGGAATGGTATCCTACAAATCCCTGCAGGTAACCGACCCGCTTTCCTATGTATTCAAGGCGATCGGCATGTTCCGGATCAGCTACATCATTTCGGTCAGCGCGATCATCGCCACGGCAAGCGTCCTGCTGGTCTTCCAGATGGGGCAGCCCCGGATCTGGATGAGTATGAGCAGGGATGGCCTCCTTCCCGGGATTTTCTCCCGCCTCCACCCGAAATTCAAAACCCCGTCCTTTTCGGTCATCCTGACCGGCCTTCTGGTAGCCATCCCGTCCCTGTTCCTGAACATGACGGTGGTTACCGATCTGACGAGCATCGGCACCTTGTTCGCATTTGTGCTGGTTTGCGGGGGAATCCTGACCCTGCCCCCCGATCCGCCTGGTCCGGGCCAGGCGAAAAGGTTCCGGATTCCCTATATCAATTCCAGGTATATTGTACCCCTCCTCTTCCTGGCAGGTCTTTTTCTCTTCCGTAAACACCTGTCCGGTCTTTTCCGGTATAACGGCGACTGGATTTCATTCCGGGAAAACCTTCCCTTCTTCCTTTTTCTGATCCTGTCCTTCCTGCTTTCCATCCGATGCTGGATGAAGAGCCTCTCCCTGATTCCCGTGCTCGGGCTGGGAAGCTGTTTCTACCTGATGACCAATTTGGGTTACCTCAACTGGCTCCGCTTCCTGATCTGGCTGGTGGTAGGGCTGGTGATCTATTTTACCTACAGTTACAGGCACAGCCGCCTGAACCAGAACAGTTCCGAAAACCAGTCCTGAACCCTGCGATCAATTCTCCGATCCATTCTGCTTTTTCTGGTCCGGGTTCGGCTGGACCTGCCTTTGCTGCTGGGGCTTCACCTGCTGGACATTCTGGTGGGCCGGCCTCGGACTGCGGGGAACCCTTGGAGGCTTATTCCCATTATTGGAAGACCGGCGATAGTTCTGCTGTCCGGAAGCATTGCGGTTATTGGCCGGTGGGGCGGGATTCGCCCTTTGCCGGGGTTGGGCCTGGAAGGTCCTGGGCTGCTGGTTCACCGGTTGGGTGCGCTGAGGAACCTGGGGCGGGGGATTCAAAGGCTGTACTGCCCTTCCCTGGTTGACCGGAGGTTGTTGCTGAGGCGGCTGGTTGGGAGTAGTCTGCCGGTAGGGAGCCGGGAAAGTCCTCGGTGGATTATTGGCGGGCTGGGGAGGGGCCTGGTTACCGGAAGGCTGATGCTGCCCGGGATGATAATCCGGATTGATCCCCTGTTTGGGATTGGGTTGCACGTTGACCGGCTGCCCGGGCCTGTTGGCCGGGTGGAACTGCTGAACCGGCACAGCCTGGGCCGGGGCAGGCCGGTTGGACCCGCTGGCTGAACCATTCACCGCGGGCCGGAATATCCGGATGCCTCCATGGCCCTCCTGGGCCAAACCCGGTGTGTTGCTGGACTGGACCGGAACCGGATTGATCCGGCTTCCTGTTGCTCTGGACACTTCTTCAGGTCTTGGTCCGGCTACATAAGTACCGCCATGTCCACGGTCCACATAAGTATTGTTGATGATCGTGGTGTTATTGATGATGGTGGTGTTTTGCTCCCGGTTCACATAATAATTACGGACATCCGGCCTGTCAATATCCTGGCGGGGCACAAACTCCCAGTGATTCCAGGGGGGCCGGTAATCATCCCTGAAGGAGATGGAAATATCCCCTCCTACCTCCGGGCCCAGGGGGGCCCATCCGTAATACCCGGCTGATTGCCTCCAGCAAACCCAGGCTGGTCCCCATTGCGTACCGGGGATCCAAAGCCAACCATAAGAGGGGTCGTAGGCCCACCTCCCATAATGGAAAGGAGCCCATCCCCAGCTGTAATCGGAAACCCAGGTCCACCCATAGGTGGTCATCACCCAGTGGCCATTGGTATAGGGTTGAAAATCAGCTCCGGCAGAGGGAGACCAGACATAACCGTACTGGGGATCCTGGATCCATTGGCCGTAAGGACTGAGGTTATCATAAAAAACCTGCATGGAAACCGCCACTCCCTGGTCGGGAGGGGGCGGTTGGGGATCCTCCACGGTAACTTCCTGGATGGGAGCACAGGCCTTCAGGCCGGAAAAGGCCAGGGCCATAATTAAAAATTGCATCAGCAATTTCATATCGCAAATTTTAAGATGATCAGGATAAGGCAGTTAAATTATTATAATATTACAATATATAGCAAATTGTCTGCCTTCTTTGGATTAGACGCTGATTCCCTTCAAAGAAAAAGAATATGGGCCGGTTTTATGTTAACATTAACCTTTCGCCGGCCGGATCCTGAAGGTCTCTGGGGCCCCGGGCCGGCCGCTGCATGTATCTTTGGTGGCACAACATCCTGATCCATGAAATTTTCCGTAGGAGACCAGGTTTTAATGCTCCATTCCGGAGAAATTGGCGAGGTGCTGGAACTGATTAATGGGGAAATGGTCCTGGTCCGGGTGGGGAGGGTGGAATTTCCGGTATTTGCCGATCAGATTGATTTTCCGTATTACCGGGATTTTTCGCAAAAACCAAAGGCTTTAAAACCGGTCCTGATCCCCGGAAATGAAATTCCAAGGGAAGCCCATCCTGACCGGGGGTCGGGTGACCAGGGGGTCTGGATCTCGATACTCCCGGTTTACCAGACCCGGGAAGGGGAGGAACTGGTTCACCTGCTCAAATTCCACCTGGCCAATGAAGGGCCTTTTGATCTGGGGTTCCGCTACCAGCTTTGGCTGAAGCAAGGCCTCTTTCTGGACCTGGATTCCCGGGTCAGCGCCTATTCCCACCTGTATCTCCATGACCTCCTGTTTGAGCAACTGAATGATAATCCCCGCATCGACCTGGAATTGCGTCCCCTGGTCCCCCAAACCGGGTTGGCCCCTTCGGTAAACCGTACGCTCCGGCCCAAAGCCTCCCGGGTATTCGCCAAACTGAACCATGCGGTCCGCAGATCCGATGCCACTTTCAGGTTTGTGGTGATCGAAAAGTATCCTGAGGCCTCCCTGGAAACAGAGCCGGAAATTCCCGCGCCCCCACCCGCAAATGGGCAGGGAATACCCTCTGAACCCCTGTCAGGACTGGATCTTCCCCGGTACGAGGTGGATCTCCATATAGAAACCCTGCTGGAGGATTGGGAAGGATTGACCAATTTTGAAATCCTCACGATCCAGCTCCGGGAATTTGAAAAATGGCTCCATGTCTCCATCGCTCACAGGCAACTTTCCATGGTGTTTATACACGGGGTGGGCAAGGGCAAACTTCGGGACGAAATCCACCGCATCCTGA
Organism: Chitinophagaceae bacterium; assembly: GCA_025451655.1. Taxonomy (GTDB): domain Bacteria; phylum Bacteroidota; class Bacteroidia; order Chitinophagales; family Chitinophagaceae; genus JANWKA01. Next base: position 20,571 of record JANWKA010000130.1, read on the forward strand.
AAAATACTCCCGAGGTTCGTAATTTCGTGAACCAATACGATTTGCGGTATGGATATGGGGCAACAGAGGTTTTCTTCAAACAGGATGGATGAAGGCCTCACCAGATTGAAATAGAAACTACAAACCGTGCTATCGCCTCGTTTACGGGGAGGAAAGTCCGGACAGCATAGAGCAACGCACCACCTAACCGGTGGGATCCGGTTCAACCCGGAGCCAGACAGTGCCACAGAAAATAGTAGCCTTCCGCAAGGGAGGTGATAGTGAAAACGTGGGGTAAGAGCCCACGAAAAATGCCGGTAACGGTATTTTTGGGCAAACCTTGCGTGCTGAAATGTCACATAGGTAAGCGTTCGAGGGCTGCTCGCCCGATGCTTACGGGTAGGCAGATTCAGGCAGGGAGTGATTCCTGTCGCAGATAAATGATAGCTGGTCTTCCCCTGACCGGGGAGATGAAACAGAATCCGGCTTACAGGTTTGTAGTTTTTTTTATAACCCTTTTTTTTCCAGATATCTTTCGCTGATCACCTTCATATGGTGATTGGCATGGCCTGCAATGAAAAACCCCATTCCGGTTACGGTGGTCAGGTGGCCGCTGGCCGTGCCCTGGCGTTGGAGGTCGGATTCGCCCAGGCTATGGAAAAGGGAAAGCGTTGCAGCCCTTACCGTTCTGAATTCAGTCACCAGGTCGGGCAGGAACCGGGTGCTGATGTCCACCTGATCCATGAGATGCTTTTCATCGAATGACTCCAGTGGAGTGAGGTCCCCCCGGGCGATCCTGAGCACCCGGTAGGCAAAGATCCGTTCGGTATCCGAGATATGCAGGAGAATTGCGGGAATGGTCCATTTCCCGGGTGCATAAACCTGGAATAATTTTTCTTCGGGCACCGCATGGAAGAACCGGGTCACCTCCTCCATATTCTGTTCCAGCGCATCCACCAGGTCGTCCTGGGGGACCAGGTCGATATACCTTTGGTAGGTAGCCGGGTATTGATCGGGCAGGGGTCTGGGCATCATGTTTATTTTATGGGCCGGAACCTCAGTCCCGGTTCCGTTTCATTTTTTTCCTTTTTCCTTTCACTGTAGCCGCCAGTTTCAGGGCATTGTAGGCGTTCACGATCCCGTCGCTCTGACAAAGGGTGCTGAAGGGCACCTGCTGGTCTGACCCCGGCTCCGATACCATCCTGTCGCCAAGCTTCATCACCGATTCATCCAGGATCTGATGAAGCTGGACTGCGGTAAGTTTCGGATAATATTCCAGGATCAGGGCAGCAATTCCCGTGACGACGGGAGCTGCCATGCTGGTTCCGCTGAGCGATTCATATTTGTTAAGGGGTACGGTGGAATAGATGTCATCCCCTGGGGCGAAAAGGTCTACATCCGATTTTCCGTAATTGGAAAATGAGGCGGCAATTTCCCCGGTATCCAGACCGCTCGTGCTGGCCCCGACTTCGATGAAATTGTCGGCTTTTCCGGTGGAATTCAGAAATTCCGGGCAGGGGTAGTCCTTTACGGAATCATTGTCTGCACCATCATTTCCGGCGGCATGAACCAAAAGGACGTCATGAGCGGCGGCATATTTTACGGCATCGTCCACCCAATCTTTCTGGGGGGAATAGGGTTTTCCGAAGCTCATGTTAATGATCTGGGCCCCATTATCCACAGCATAACGGATCGCCAGGGCGATATCTTTATCCCTTTCATCCCCGTCAGGCACGGCTTTGATGGCCATAATGACCACATTGTCGCAGATCCCATCCATACCGATTCCATTGTTCCGGGTGGCGGCAATGATTCCGGCTACATGGGTTCCATGGATGGAGTAGGTATCGGAAGTATCAAAGGTGATATTGCCATTGCCATAATTGCGGTCATTGATATTAAAAGGATCATCCCCCACAATGGCCCTGCGGGCGGCATTCGGATCCATGGTCATCTGATCCATGGAATTGCGGGCCGTGTTCAGCTCTTCTTTCCCGTCGGCAATGATCTGGCTGAACGGGACGCTATGAGGGACTTCCTGGTACATCCTGAGCGCAAGTGCCTTGGCCTGAGAGACCGCAGGATCATCGGTTTGAAGGGAATCCACATCATTGAAATCCACAGTATCCCGGTGGGTGGCCTGGGCCAGGGTACTGTCGACCCCGTGGAGCACTCCGAGGATCATCGGCAACCGCTCCAATTCCATGGCATCCTTGGCCGAATCCTTCATCACCTTTTCCCGGAGGGATTCCCAATAGGCCCACTCCTTGGGATCTGCCGCCTGGCTGGAATCCAGGTGCTCATATTTCCCCTTCAGGCGGTAATACTCCCGCTGGGCCTCCGAGCTGGCCTTCACCAGGCTGGTTCCGTTCTTTGCACCCAGAAAATTCCATCCATGGACATCATCCACATAACCGTTATGGTCGTCATCGATGCCGTTTCCGGGGATTTCACCCGGATTCGTCCAAATATGCCCCGTAAGGTCCACCTGGGCGGTGTCGATACCTGAATCGATCACGGCAACAATTACCCTGTGGCTTTTCTTGTGTTGCAATAACTCCCGGTAGGCTTTTTCCACACTGGTTCCATATACCGAGTCCTGCTGGTAATCCAGCAACTGCCAATCCCTGGGCAACGGGGATCTCCGGGTCTGGGCCTGAAGATTCCATGTACTGAGTACCAGAATGGCCGCCAGGAGGAACATCAGGGGTGTATGCTTTAATCCTTTCTGCATAACTGTTTACGATTTTAGATCAGGGTGCGCGAATTTATACAAATTCCCTATGGGGATAAATTTTATCCTGTCAGCTGGATCTGGGGAGGTTTTTCCGAAAGGTGACGCTCATCAAAAACTACCGGGCGGTCACCTTTTCGCTCAATAAGTCTGCATCAGGGCGGGATTCGTCGGTCAGGTTCACCTTGCCCCGGTTATTTCGAATCACCCTGGAATAAAGGGAAAGTTTGCGGTCAAAAAGGAAATGAAAAAAAAGACGGGTCCATGAGTTGTGATAATAAAGGTTATCATAATATTCCGAGGCTTTCCTTCTCACTTTGGGCAGCCGGTTCCAGGGAACGGAGGGGAAATCGTGGTGCTCATTGTGATAACCAACGTTGAATGCCACCTTGTTCAAAACGCCGTAATAACTGTAGGTTTCCTGATGGTCATCCAGGGTCAGGTAGTGTTCCTGGATCCACCGGGCCCCAAGGGGATGCAACCCGACTGAAAAGAAAAAGCTCAGGGCCAGATAAAGCAAGGCCATGGGTCCAAAGAATATGACAACTGCAGCATCGAAGGCGAACTGGGTCCCCCAGTTCGCTATAACCCATTGGTCAATCGGTTTAATTTCTTTCAGCCGGAAAGTCCGGATGGTTTGAAAAACCGGATAAAGCAGGAACCAGCCTGCCTTCCCCCAGAAACTGTTATTTACCAGCCTGGCTTCCCAAAAATCGGGGAGGTCTGCATCCAGCTCATGGATGCCCTGGAAGGAATGATGCTTGATATGGTAACGCTGGAAGGAAACGGCACTGGGCATCACCTGTGGAAGGTTGGACAGGATTCCGGCCCAACTGTTGGCTGCCCTGCTTTTAAATAAAAGGTTATGGGCACATTCATGAATCATGACAAATAAGGCATGATTGGCAAAGGCTCCGACAAAATAGGACAGGATCAGAATCAGCCACCAGGAACTGTGGCGAAGCAGGAAACATAGGGCTATCTGGAAGGAGACAATTCCGATGATTGCAAAAATGGTGTAGGGATTTTTACCGATCAATTTCCGGACCTCAGGATGTCCTTTCAGGATATTTTTGGTCCTGATCCGGTGGGGTTCGGGTCCGTCAGAATGAATAAAATCGGTTCTGCTGCGCATCTTCAGGTCTTAATCCTCCAAAATTAAGCTTTTTGGAGATAATGGATGGATCCGGCAGGGCAGGAAGGATCCTGGCGGGCCTATTTTTGGGGACCATGGAGTCCCAGTGCTTCCAGGAATCCGGCATTTACCTGGCAACTGTCCAGTTTCATCCGGTTTAACCAGCTATCCAGAACCTCCATCGCCATTCGGGGTGGAATGGAATCCCGGTCATGCCGCGCCTCCCGGGTTTCCACCCCGGGGGAAGACTGGCTGAATGCGACGATCCGGGACCATCCTTCCGGGGCCTTGATGGTTACCACCCCCCGGTCGGAGCGGATTTTCTTATAAGGCCAGAAGGACCATCCGATATCGTTTGATTCCAGGGTGACCCGGAAAGAATCCACCCAGGAATTGGTATTCTCCCCGGATTCCCCGAGCCAGATGGGAACCTGGTATTTATCCCTGAATTCCAGGAAAGGTTTGATCCCGTTTACGGTTGGATCGGACCAGTAATGATGGAATTCATAGACCAGCCTGGAATCGAACGGTGCATGGAATCCGTCAAAATTGCTGTCCCAGTTCGGCCCTTCCAGGATGATGATATGGTTTTTATCGACTTTGCGGATGGCTGCAGTCACTCTTTTATAAATGGGTTCCAGCATGGGGACCAGCCGGTCATAGAATTCCCGGTGGGGCAGGGGCTCATTCATCAGGTCATAACCCAGAACCGTGGGATCATCCCGGTACCTTTCCGCGATCCGGGTCCATAACCGGATCAGGCGGTCCTGGCTGGCCGGAGTTTCATAGAGGAAAGGATACCCCCAGCTGTCATCAATGTTGGCACCGGTTTCCCCTCCGGGGGCGCAATGAAGGTCCAGGATGACAAAGAGCTTATTGGCTTTGCACCACCGGATGACATCATCCAGGGCTTTCCAGCCGGGTCCGGCGAAAACATCAGGGAGGGCGTCCGGGTTCAATAGCCGGTAATCAAAGGGGACCCGGACCGAATTGAATCCACAGGATTTCAGCAGGGCGATGTCCGCAGCCGAAACATAATTGGCATAATAGCTTTCCCAGAAGCGCTCCGCATTATCTTCCCCGATCAGTTCCCGGACCAGGTCCTGGATTTCATGGGGCGCGGAATAGTCCCTGCCCAGGCCCCACATGTAGCCTTCCTGGACCAGCCAGTTTCCGAGACCAATCCCTTTCAGATGGAGTTCCTGCCCGTCAGGAGCCAGGAGGATTTTTCCTTTTACCCGGACAAATTGCTGGGAAAATCCCAGGGAAAAGATCCAGAAACTCAGAAAAAAAAGGATCAGTTTCCGGATTGGGAAGGGTGGATACATGGCTAACCGGTGGATTGCGGGATTTAAAATACAACCCTTCGCCGTGATTTCCAATTGTATCTGGATCCAACCGGATCCAGGGGGACCAAAGAATCTTTGAAGAATTGAAATAAAAGGGGATGAACTAAAAGGGATCAGATGGGGGAAATGGGAAGGATAGATCCTTTCAGGCGTGGCGGCTTACCCGGGAAAGGATGGATCAACTACAAGACAAGGCAGTACCCCGAATGGTTTAGCATAAAACTACATCTCCGGAATGCCAGGCTCCTTCAGAATAAAAAGGCCCGGGCACCCGAAAAAACAATTGATGATCCGTTCCATTCTCCCGCTGCAGGTTTTGCAGCGGGAGTGAACGGACAGACTCTCCAAAGAGTCTGATTTACCGAAATCTACAGCCCGCAAAATCTTTGGAATTCAACGCACCGAAAGGATGCTGTCCCTCCGCATACTGCTGTCTGTGGGGTTATATCTGTGGGTGGTTGAATCCATTCGTTGTCCCGGAATCGTATCAGATACTGTAATGCCCTGATTATGAATTCCAGCGGCATGGGGAGTGCTGGCAAATGCGGAATACCCCAAGGCTGCAGCGGACAAAATAGCGCCGGCAATAATGAGTCTTTTCATAGAACCTGTTTTTTGAAATGATAAATGAATATCTCAATGAGTATTTCCCAAAGACCATACCATGTTGGGGAAAGAAAGAAATTTTAAGATTTTCCATTACCTGGCCAGAGTAGGTTATTCATGAGCGTCTCCTATCGGGGATGAGCGGCAAATTTCAATTATATTTGAGGCCGCTATTCCCTTTCAAATGATTATCAGGCCTTTCATCTCGCCATTGGTTATCGCACTGATGCTCTTTTCCGGGTGTATGCTTTTGACTGGAAAAGTAAATTTGAATATCCCGGACAAGGCTCCCATGGCCAAAAACCAGGCCTCTGTTCATATCCCGGGGACCCGGGTCCTGATGGTACCTCCGGAAGGATACCCACTGATGGCATCTTTGGGAAGGTTTGAAAAGGATCCGGATTATTTCATTGAAGTGGATGAATCAGGATCCAGCAGTTTCTATAAGAGGAAAAGTCATATCGACCAGGTCATCAATATTGCCAAAGCCAGGGGACTCAAACTTTATTATGAAAAGGAATTCAATTTCGGCCCTTATCGGGCTTACCTGATTTATGGCCCAGAAAATAATCCGGACCGGGAACAGATCGTCATGATCCTGGGCAATGATGATTTTGTGACCACACTGTCCGGGGTTTTTATGAAAGGAGATCATTCGGCCAGGAATGCCACCCTCAAATCCATTCTATCCGCCTATGTGGATACCTCGATAAAGCCGGATCTGAGCCTTTTCGCAAATTACAGGCTCGAGCTTTCCGGAACACCATTCAAATATTGTGCGCATACCGCGAAGTCTTATTATTATACCCCGGGTGGGGTAGGGGACCCTCAAAATGACCTGGGTATGACCCAGGTCCTGGTGACCGAATTTCCGCCCATGGACCGGAAAGGGATCCACAATTTTTCCCTGACCGAGCTGGATAAATATCGACAGGCAGGATTTGATATTTCCTCCGAAACCCAGAAAGACACCAGCGTCGGAGGCCTTTTCGCAAGCCAGGTCATCTTCCATGGGGATTTCAGGAAAAAGGCAACTACCGTCTATCAGCTGGTCACAAGCAATGACCGGGTTGGAGTTTTGTTTTGCGGAGTAGCTTTTAATGGGCA
>JANWKA010000131.1 GCA_025451655.1 Chitinophagaceae bacterium
AAGCTGGTTTTTTGAACCGGCAAATCTTTTCGCCGGGAACTCCGGCGTAACCCGGGCTTCCCGGCTGATTTCCTTTCCGCCCCTTTCGGCTTCGGCCTTAACTTTACCGGAAATTCCCAACTCCATGCAATCCCTCCGGATCGCAACGGCCCAGTTCGAACACCAGAGCGGGGATAAGGCCTTCAACCTGGACCGGATCGAAGCCCTTGCCGCCGATGCGGCAGCCAGGGGTGCCGCCGCGGTGGCATTCCACGAATGCTCCATCACCGGGTACAGTTTTGCCCGCCACCTCGACTTGCAACAGCTGCTGGATCTTGCGGAATACATCCCGGGAGGACCTTCCCTGGAGCGGCTGACCCGGATCTCCCGCAGCCACGGGATCCAAATCCTTGCAGGCCTGTTTGAAAAAGACCGGGACGGAAAGGTGTACAAAGCCTATGTCTGTGTCAGCGAAGCAGGGCTGGTGGCCCGGTTCAGGAAGCTCCACCCGTTCATCAATTCCCATCTGACCCCGGGAAACCAGTATTGCGTCTTTGACCTGAAGGGATGGAAATGCGGCATCCTGATTTGCTATGACAACAACATCATTGAAAACGTCCGGGCCACCACCCTGCTGGGCGCGGACCTCATCTTCATGCCTCATGTGACCATGTGCACTCCCGCTCCCAGGCCCGGGGCGGGTTTGGTCGACCCGGAGCTCTGGATAAACCGGAAACTCGATCCGGATGCCCTGCGCAGGGAATTCGACGGACCCAAGGGCAGGGATTGGCTCCTGAAATGGTTGCCGGCCCGGGCTTTTGATAATGGCATCTTCCTCGTATTCTCCAATCCGGTCGGCATGGACGACGACCAGCTGAAAAACGGATGCTCGATGTTGATCGATCCTTTCGGGGATATCCTGGTGGAATGCAGGTCCCTGGGGGATGAGGTAGTGGTTGCCGATTTTGATCCCCAAAAACTGGAGCATGCGGGGGGCAGGAGGTACCGCAACGCCAGAAGGCCGGAACTTTACCGGGAAATCCTGGGCCGGGAACACCGGTCGGTCCAGAAGGTGGCCTGGATGCACCCGGATCCGGATCCAGATCCGGAATCCTGATTCCCGGGATCAATCATGCGATCCCCCCCGGATCATTTCCTCATCGGATTCTGAGCGGTGTCTCAGGTCGATCTTCCGGTAGGCCAGCGCGAAAACCAGGGGGAAAACGACCAGGGAGAAAATGGTCGCGCAACCCAGGCCCCCGATGACCACCCGGGCCAGAGGCCTGGAGCTTTCCGATCCGATCCCGGTGGAAAGGGCGGCCGGGAGCAGGCCGAGCATCGCCATCAGGGCGGTCATCAGCACCGGCCGGGTCAGGGATTCCACGCCTCTTTTGATCGCGCTGTACAGGGGGTTATGCAGGTGGCGCAGCAGCTCCAGGTTCTGCTTGAAGGCCGAAATGAGCAACACCCCCTGGAGGATGCAGATCCCGAACAGGGCGATGAAACCGATCCCCGCCGAAATGCTGAAATTGGTGGCTGTGACAAGCAGGGCCACGATCCCTCCCACGACGGCAAATGGCACGTTGAGAAAGACCAGCCCCGCGTCCTTCAGGTTGCCAAACATGACGAACAGCAGGATGAAAATGAGCAGCAGGCTGATGGGAACGACCTCCCTGAGCCGCTTGCTGGCCCGCTGCTCGTTTTCAAAATCCCCCTGCCAGACCATCGAATAGCCCTTTTTCAGCCGGACCCGGGCCTGGACCTTCCGCATGCCTTCCCGGATGGCGCTTCCCATGTCGCGGCCCCGGACCGAAAATTTCACGGCGGAATAACGCTGGTGATCATCCCGGAAGATGAGGCAGGGCCCGGTGGTGGTCGTGATGTTGGCAAGCTCCCGGACCGGTACCTGGGTGCCCCGCAAGGTGGGGACCAGAAGGTTTCCGATATCTTCCACGGTATTGCGGAACTCCAGGGGAAACCGGATCCGGATATCAAATTTTTCCACGCCCTGGTAGAGCTGGGAAACAGCCTTCCCCCCGATGGCCATTTCGATCACGGCATTGGCATCGGCCGTGGTGACCCCGTAAAGCGCCATTTTGGTCTGATCCAGGTCAATCATCACTTCAGGTTGCCCCAGGTTTTTGATCACACCCAGGTCCTCGATCCCCCTGACGGCATGCAGGATATTGTAAACCTCATCAGATTTTTCCTCCATGTAGTTCAGGGAATCGCCGAAAATTTTCACGCAGATGGAACCCTTCACTCCCGATACCGCTTCCTCCACGTTATCGGTTATGGGTTGGGAAAAATTCAGGTCGGCACCCGGGATCCCGGAAAGATCCCGGGTCATTTCCCCGATCAGTTTTTCCTTGGAAATGGTGTCCTTCCACTGGTTTTCCGGATATAAAATGACATCGAATTCATTGTTGTAAAAACCGGTTACATCGGTTCCGTCATCCGGCCTTCCGGTCTGGGAAACGACATTTTTAACCTCCGGGTAACGGATCAGCATGGCCCGGACCTGATTGGCGACCTCCACGGATTTCTGAAGGGAAACGCTGTAAGGCAACTGGACCCTAACCCAAAGGGCCCCCTCATCCAGTTCCGGAAGAAATTCAGAGCCCAGGAACTTGAAACAGAACAGGCCCACGATGATGACCACGGCGGAAATGGCCAGCACCAGCTTTTTGTGTTTGAATACCCGGTGAAACATGCCCATCATGCGCAGGGACACATAATGAACCATGGGGTTATGCCGCTCCCGGACGTTGGTGTGCAGCAGGGAATTGGCCAGGACGGGCACCAGGGTCAGGGTAAGGATCAGGGCACCGAGGAGGGCAAATCCGAGGGTATAGGCCAGGGGAGAAAACATCTTTCCCTCCACTTTCTGGAATGCGAAAATGGGAAGCAGGGCGGTGATGATGATCACCTTGGCGAAGAAAATGGCCTTCCCCAGCTCGGCCCCCTTTCGCTTGATCATTCCCATCTTGGCCAGCTTGTTGAACCGTTCCATGCCCACTTCCCTGGCCTTCTGGTCCAGCAATACGAACAATCCTTCGACCATGACCACCGCGCCATCGATGATGATCCCGAAATCGATGGCTCCGAGGGAAAGGAGGTTTGCCGACATGCCCATGACGTTCAGGCAGAGAAAGGCGAAGAGCAGGGAAAGCGGGATGATGATGGATACGATCAAAGTGGTCCTCCAGTTGAACATGAACAGGCTCACGATCAGGGTGACCAGGAGGATCCCCTCGATCAGGTTATGCAATACGGTATGGGTGGCATAACGCACCAGGTCCTCCCGGTCATAATAGGGGACTATTTTGGTGTCCGGAGGAAGGATTTTTTCATTGAGCCTGGCGATCTGCTGTTTGAGGCTGGAGATCACGATGTCGGGATTCTCCCCCTTGCGCATGAGCACGATGCCTTCCACCGCGTCCGGATTATCGATGATCCTCCGGTTTTTTCCGGTTCCTTCAGCATCTGTCCTGCCTACCTCTCCCAGGCGGGGGAGGTTGGATATCTCCACATGGGCCACGTCCCGGACCAGGATGGGAACTCCGTTGAGGTTTTCAATGATGATGTTGTTGATCTCATTGATATCATTGAGCAGGCCGATCCCCCGTACGACATAGGCCTGGGCGTTCTTATCAATGATGTCCCCTCCGATATTGATATTGCTTTTGGATACGGCGGAATACACATCCAGGGGAGTGATGCCGAGGTCAGCCAGCTTCTGGGGGTTCACCTGGATCTCGAAAGTTTTGACCATCCCTCCGAAGCTCACAATGTCGGCCACGCCCTGGACAGAACGGAGCTCCCGGTCAACGACCCAGTCCTGGAGGGTCTTGAGCTCCCTTGGGGACCGGGTGCCGCTTTCCAGGGTGTAACGGTAGATTTCCCCGGTGGGGCCGGTGGGGGGCTGGACGGAGGGGGTCACCCCGTCCGGCAGATCGGCATTCGGCAACAGGTTGTTCACCTGGATCCGGGCCTCCATGTCCGTTACGTGGTCCTGAAAGATCAGGGTGACCACAGAGAGGCCGAAAATGCTGGTGGACCGGAGGCTTTCCCGCTTCTGCACCGGGTTCATGGCGATCTCGATGGGGATCGTCACGAATTTCTCCACCTCCTCGGCGCTCCTGCCGGGCCATTGGGTGATGATGGTGATTTCTGTATTGGTCACATCTGGATAGGCCTCAATGGGCATATCATGGAAAGAGATCACGCCGGCCAAGACCAGGATCAGGGTGGCCAGGATAATCAAATATTTATTTTTCAGGGAAAACGCCAGTATCTGCCGGAGGAACCTGTTCATGGGATGTTTTGATTAGCCCGGTTTAAGTATTCAGGGCCTGGTAGATCAGCAGGGTCTGGCTGCAGATCACCCGGTCCCCCGGATGAAGGCCACCGGTGATATAATACCGGTCCCCGCTGCCTGTCTCCACCTGAACCGGTGTGATCCGGATATCCCTGGGGGAATGAAACACCAAGACAAAATACTGGCTGTTGTCGAAGACCACCGCCTGCTGGGGCACGCAAAGCATTTCCCTGTGCTCCGGATTACTGACCTTCACGCTGGCAAACATTTCAGGTTTGAGCAGGTAACCCGGGTTGGCGATTACGATCCGGACTTTCATCACCTTGTTGGTGGGGTCCAGTACATTCATGATCTTGTCCACCTTTCCCGGAAAAATCCTCCCCGGGTAGGCGAGGGTCGTGATCTGGACGCTATCCCCCGGGTGGATGTCCGCGATATTGGATTCATAAACATTGGCAATCACCCAGACCTCAGCCAGGTCAGAAATGGTGAAGAGGCTGTTCCCGTTGTCTGGACGGATGATGGTATTGTTGGTCAGGAACTTTTCCACGATAAAGCCGCTGATCGGTGTCCGGATGACATCGGTGGCCGAGTCCCCTCCCCCGTTGATGTTAATCACCGCCTGGATCCGCCGCAGCTCGGCCAAAGCCTGGTCATAGGTCGCGACCGCAGAGAGGGAATCCCGGGAGGAGGCCAGGCCGCCATGATACATATCCAGAGTGGCCTCGAGATTCTTTTTAGCGACCTGGAGATTGGTTTGGGCGCTGATCAGGTTGCTGGAATATCCCGCCATCTCGGAACTCTTCACCCTGGCCAGTTCTTCCCCCCTGGTCACATAATCCCCCAGCATGACCCTGACATCGGTCACGGTTCCGCTCACCAGGGGGTAGATTCTGACCACCTTGTCCTCATTGAAATCAACCTGACCGGTCAGGGTGACGGTATGCACTACCCCGCAAAGGCCTACCGTGTCAATGGTCAGGGTCCTGAGCAGGGAATCCGGAATCACATAGGAGGCTGTATCCTGCCCGGAGGCGGAATCGGTAGCCTCCTGGTGGCATCCCGGCCCTGCCATTAAGGCGAGCCCCGCGACGGTCCACATCACCAGGCTGTTCAACGGGTTCGGTCTCATGGGCGGGGGTCTTAGGGGTTGAAAAAATTGGTGCCGGTGACATAATTAACCTGCTCCAGGTCATTGATCCTGTTGAACAGGATCGTGTTGATTTGAAGGGTGGTTTCTTTATAGGAATCATAAAAATCCAGGAAATCCAGGATGCTGATGTTGCGTTTTTCATAATTGGCCAGGACCTCCCGGGACAGCCTTTTGAACTGCGGCTCGAAACCGGGATCCACCGAACGATACAGGCTGTCGGAGGCCAGGGCGCGCTGAAGCGCCCGTGCAACCTGGTCTGCCGCTTCCAGCTCGGTACCCTTGAGGACCACCCTGCTGAAATCCACCATGCTCCGGGCAAAATGAATATTGCCCTGGTTGCGGTTGAAGAACGGGAGGTCGAAGGCGACGCTGACGGAATTGAAATTGTGGATATAGCTTCCGTTTTTATCATATCCCACCCCCAGGGTGAGGTCCGGAACGGCGAGGGCCTTCTGATATTTGAAATTCTGCTGGCTCAGCACCAGGCTGTCCCGCTCCATGCGCAGGTCCGTGCGGTTTGCCATGGCGGAATCCAGCAGGTCCTGAAAAGGAACGGACCGGGGATCCAGGGAGGCGATCTTTACGGTATCCGGCATCGGCACCACATAGGCCCCGGGCCTGGAAAGGAGCAGCCTGAACTCGCTTTCAACATCGTTGAGCTGATTGACCAGGTCCTGGTATTCGCTTTCCAGGCTATAGAGCTGCGCCTTGATCCGGACCGATTCAGTCAGGGGAATATAGCCCTTGGCCAGTTGCTGGTCAAAGGCCCGAACGACCTGCCTCAGGGCGCTGATCTCCTCATCATAGACCCGGGCCGATCGCTGGAGATAATAAATATTGAAGAAATCGGAACGAAGGGTGAACTTCAGAGTATTGAGCAGGTCATAAAGCTGGTCCATGGAAATCCGGTATCCGGTGCGGGCGAGGTTGATCTCCTTTTTCCTTTTACCGGCCAGCAGGATCAATTGTTGCAGCTCCGCGGATTCCTCCCCCTCCCTGGAGCTGGTCTGGAAATATTTTCCGGTGTTGGGGTTATAAACCCCCTGGCTAACCGAGAGGTTCGGGTTGTTCCAAAGTTTCGCCTGGAGGATCAGCGCCTGGGATGCGTCTACATTATACCGCTGGGCCAGCAGCAGGAGATTTTTGGAAAGGAACTGTTGTTCTGCCTGGGGGAGGGTAAGGGTCAGGGTATCCGGTGATGCGGCTGGTGAATGGACCCCGGTACAGGTGAGCATGCCTAAGGTGATTGCCGCAAAAACCATTTAAACTGCCTTTGAATTAAAACCTCAAAGGTAGGCCGAACGGATATTCCAGGGCTGGTCCCAAATTAAAATTGGATTAGAATTTAGGGCTCCTGCGCATTCAGGGCGGGTCAGGAATCCTGGTCCCTGAAACCATTCCCCGGCAGGCCGGCCCGGGACCGCATCCTGCGACCCTTGCCGGGTGCAATCAGGAGACCATTTCTCTTGTCGGAATGGGGACCGGCCTGGGGCCAACACCCCATCAGCCCTCATTCCGATCTGATGCTTTCCACCGGATTGGCTACCGCGGCCCTGAAGGACTTTATGCTCACTGTAATCAGGGCAATGGCCAGGGTCATGGCTCCGCCGGCCAGAAACAACCAAAGGGTCAGGTTGATCCGGAAGGGGTAATTTTCCAGCCATTGATGCATAAAATACCAGGTCAGGGGGGCTGTGATCGCGAATGCCAGGGTAATCAACAGGGCGAATTCCCGGCAGAAAAGGTATACGATCTGGCGGGCAGAAGCCCCAAGGACCTTGCGGATAGCGACTTCCCGGACACGCTGGAATGCCATGAATGTGGCCAGACCATAAAGACCCAGACAGCTCAGGAATATGGCAATAATCGCGAAGATCCGGTAGAGATCGGAGAGCTGTCGTTCCTGTCTGTAAAATCCAGCGATCTTTTGATCCAGAAACTGGTAGGAAAATACATAGTCCGGAAAGGTCCTGTTCCAGATGGCTTCCACAGTCTTCATCGCGGGAAGGATATCGGAAGTGGTCATCCGGATCCCGGCCTCCTGGTATCCCGCCTTTCCGGTGGACATGACCAGGGGTGCCAGGTCCCTCCTGAAGGAGCGGTTATTAAAATCCTTCACCACCCCTACTATCGGTCCCTTGATGGTGCTGCCAGGCAAGCTGATCTCCTTATTCAGGGCATCCCCGGGATGGACAATGTCCAGGTTGCGAAGCAGGTCCTCATTGACCACAAACTCCCTGGGGGTATCTGAAGGTTCCAGGTTCCGCCCTGCAACCAGGGGAAGTTTGTAAGTCGGGATAAACCGCTCATCAGTCCATTTCAGGATGGCGTAAAAAGTGGTCAGTTTTGCGGAATGGTCGAAGAAAAAATTAGTCCAGTTATCGTTGTCATCCTCAATCGGAGTATTGGAGCTGAAACTGAAGTCCCGGATCCCCCGTACCCCCTTTAATTCCTGGCGCAGATAATCCAGACTCGCCAGGCTGGCGCTGTCGGATGGAAACGGGATATTGACCACGGCATCCGGGTCAAAACCCACCGGGTGGTGAGTGAAATAATTCATTTGGCGGGCGATCACGATGGTGCCGATGATGAGCGCCTGCGCGATCCCGAACTGGGCAAGGACCAGGCCCCTCCTGAGGAGGATGCCTTTCCCGCCGGTTTTAAAATTGCTTTTCAGGGCATGGATCGGGTTGAACCTGGAAAGGACAAAAGAGGGATAAAATCCGGCCATCAGGGTCACCACCACCAAAAGGGAACCCAGGAAGATCAAAACCGGTGGGTCCAGCAAATTCAGGCGGAGCGGTAAATCCAGGATCGGGTTGAGGTAGGGCAAAAAGAGGGCAGCAATGGCCACCCCAATGAAAAGCGATCCCAAAACGGTCAGGAAAGTTTCCGCTAAAAACTGGGATTTTATCTGCCAGGAGCTGCTTCCCATAACCTTGCGAACGCTAATTTCCTTTCCCCGGGTAAAAGCTTGTGCGGTGGAGAGGTTGATGAAATTGAAACAGGCGATCAGCAGGATCAGGGCTCCGATAAGCCAAAGGGTATCGATGAATTGATGGCTTATGGATTGCCCGCTGAAATCTCCCGTGTGCGTGTCAAAATGGACCGCACCGAGAGGTTGGATGATATGGCTGTCCTTGTCCCCGGGAGGTTCAATCCGTTTGGAAAATGCCCTCAATCGGGCGTTTAAACGGGAAACCGAGGTATGAGGTGGAAGCAGGATATAACATCCGAAATTGCCGGATACCCCCTCCAGGTCCGTGGATCCAGCCAATTGCTGGCTCGCACCTGTCCCCCAGGAAATCACCAGCCGGAACTGGAAATCGGAATTTTTCGGAGGGTCAGCCAACACCCCGGTCACTTTCAGGTTATCCGTATTATGGATCCGGAGGGTTCTTCCAATGGCTTCTTTCCAGTTACCAAAATATTGATTGGCTATAGCTTGCGAGAGCAATACGTTGCCCGGGTCCTTCAGCGAAGCATAAGACCCGGAAAGAAGGGGGAAATGGAAAATGTCGAAAAATGCAGGAACGGTCAGCAACACGCCCTGGTCCTCACTGAATTTCCGTGCTACCGATCCATCTGGATCCAGAATCAGGATCTGCTCCTGCTGGTCTGAATAGATCGGCGCCATTTTTTCGATCTGGGGTAAGCCCGCCTTCAACTCCGCCGGAAAACCGAAAGGAACACCCTGGCCGTAAAACACATTCGCATCCGCATGGTGGAATTCGGTGATCACCCGGTAAATCCGGTCCTTATTGGGGTGAAAATCATCGAAGCTGGATTGGAACGAAATGACCATGTAAAGCATCAGGCAGACCCCGATTCCCAAGGCGAGTCCCAGGAGGTTGATGAGAAAATAGGTCTTATGCGCACCCAGATTCCTGAGGGCGATCTTGAAGTGATTCCGGATCATGGTGAAACATTTTTCGAATGGCCTGGGTGGAAATGGGGGAATAAAATTTCCCCACCGGGTTATCACTGTCCAGGGTTAAGACACGAAAACCCCGGATTGGCTATCCAAGTAAATGCCAAGGCCTGTTCCAGCAGGTCCACAGAGGATTACATATGATGGAAACCTGGATTTTGTAACGATTACGGACAATCATTGTCCGTTTCCGGACGGTGCCTGTCCGGATCTCCAAAAAGGTACCAAGAAAATTCCCGCAAAGCCCGGTCCGTCTCAGGGTTTGGAATGGTCCCGGAAAAAAGCGGTATCAAAAAAAATACGGAGTTCGGTGAGTTCTCTTTCCTTCCTCCTTCCAGAATTCACCGGCATCCCCGCTGATTCATTCCCCATCAGGAAAAACCCATTTATAATTCACCACGGCAAAGGCCTGGTCACCCTGGATCAGGATCTGCCTTACCTGCAGGGTGGTATAAAGCCTGGAAACTTTTGGATGATTGCCTCATAAGTTGACCATCCAAACCAAGGTTCAGTTTGGGTCATTTCTCCTCCCGTGATCCGGAAATTTTCGGAAAGATAGGTTTCCCAGCCTTTTTTCCGGGCAAACCCGTTATAATAGCCGGTAAGAAGTTCCAGCATTGGGGCGGAAGAATACATAGTCATCAGTTAGGATTTACTGGCATAAAATTCAGGAATTTTCGGAAACGGACCGGTCCGGTCCGCAGGTTAAAAGATCAATCTTCTTCCATTTGCAGCATATAGATGAATTCAGTATTCATGATGCTTTCGTTGAATCAGATAAAGTTATTATAATATTTGTTATAATAAACATTTTTATCCGATATTTGTTTATTATAGCGAACATTATGAATACCAGGACAATTGCCCTTCTGCCCAAATTGGAGAAGATCCTGGCAGAATTTGGAGAAAATATAAAGCTTGCAAGGCTTCGCCGGAAGCTTACCGCTGAACAGATCTGCGAAAGAGCTGGCATCGGCAGGAACACCTTATGGATGATAGAAAAAGGAGCGCCTAGTGTGGCCATGGGTGCATACGCACAGGTATTATTCACCCTCGGGATGGAAAAAGACCTCCTGAATCTGGCATCTGATGATGTCCTCGGAAGGCGATTGCAGGATGCAGGCCTGGAAACTAAAAAAAGAGGGCCTAAAAAAAGATAATACGAAATGGATATCCTCGTATATGCTGATTGGATGGGTTTGGATGGCCCTTTGCTCATGGGAGTGCTATCCGTTGTCCATTCAAAAGGTCACGAAGTATTTTCTTTCGCCTATGACAAGGGATGGCTGGACAAAGGAAATGCGCAAGGCCTTGACCCCGACATTCAGTTCTATGCCGGGTCTCAGTATCTCAATGCCGGGAAAAAAAATTTTGGCATTTTCCTTGACTCATCGCCGGATCGATGGGGCCGCATGCTGATGGCAAGAAGAGAAGCCATCCAGGCCAGGATGGCTGGAAGGAAAGAAAAAACACTTTTTGAAGAAGACTATCTGCTTGGGGTCTTTGATTTTCATCGGATGGGGGCCTTGCGTTTCAAAATGGGGCCCGAAGGACCATTCCTGAACGATAATGCCTACTTTGCCGTACCCCCCTGGGCATCGATGCGCGAGCTTGAATTTGCCAGCCTGCAACTGGAAAAGGATGCATTGAATGATCAGGAGTCGCTCCAATGGCTCAGCATGCTTATCGCTCCTGGCGCATCCCTTGGCGGCGCAAGGCCAAAAGCAAGCATAACTGACCCCAAAGGTAACCTGTGGATCGCCAAATTCCCAAGTGTCCGGGATGGGATGGATATTGGCGGTTGGGAAATGGTCGTCAACCTGCTCGCGAAAAAGGCAGGTTTAGACATCGCCGACGGCGATCTAAAGAAGTTCAACAGCAAACACCATATCTTCCTTTCAAAAAGATTTGACAGAACGAAAGACGGAAACCGAATCCACTTTGCATCAGCCATGACACTATTGGGCCATAGCGATGGGGAGCCTGGCGCTTCCTATCTTGACATCGCAGGGTTTATCATGCAACAAGGATCAAATGCTGATACAGACCTGGAAGAACTCTGGCGAAGGATCGTATTTAGTATCGCCATAAAAAACACGGACGACCATCTGCGCAACCACGGCTTCATGCTCCATCAGGGCGGATGGAAACTATCGCCGGCATACGATATCAATCCCGTCCCTCACGGAAACGGGCTGACATTGAATATATCCTCCGCCGATAATTCCCTTGACTATGGATTGGCGCTCTCGGTAGCAAACCTTTTCAGGGTAAATACAGAAAAAGCGGAAGCAATAATCGAGGTTGTGAAAAAGGCGGTGAGTGACTGGCGAAAAACGGCCAAACGCCTTAATATCCCAAACACAGAGCAGGACCTGATGGCAAAGGCATTTGAAAAGAAAGGCGGATAGGGCGCCCGTGAGGTTTTTAAAATAAGCAGTTCCGGGCTTAGGTTCGACTCCCGTCCGGTCCGGAAACCGGAAGGATGACCTGAAATTCAGACCCTTTTCCAAGCTCCGAACAGACCCTGATCTTCCCATGGTGGAGGTGGATGATCCGCTCGGCAAGCGAAAGGCCGATGCCATATCCGGAATAAGTGCGGGCATTTCCCCCGCGATA